>DTZQ01000559.1 GCA_012961305.1 Armatimonadota bacterium
GGTCAATCAGGTTGAACCGGCTGAGTAGTTACCCAACATTTTATTTACCCTAAACCTCTCGAGGTCAAACAGGCCCCTGTTCAGCGCAACTCCCAGGTTCCGAAGTGCTCCGCTTCCAAGAAGCCGCTGACCATGGGCGACCAGCAGGAGAGTTCCCTGCCCTGGCGACGTTGGCGGCAGACGTTGACCCGCAGGCGCAGGCCAGGCTGGGGTCGTATCTCCAGCGCTGCCCAGGGGATGGCCATCTCCACCGTCCAGGCCTCCTTCTCCACCCGGGCCGCATGTTGCCACTCCGGGTCGTAACTGCGGTCCTCCTGCTGGCCCCGGTTGATGCTGTCCCAGAAGACGTTGGCCGGGTTGACCATGAAGTGGAAGAAGGGGACTTTCTGGCCCGGGGCCGAAATCACGAATTCGACGTCATCGCCCTGCCAGAGGTCATCATCGTGCTGCTTGCCCACCACTTGCATCCGTTCGGGCCGCGGCTCTTGACACCACACCGCCAAGTACAGGGCCCGCTGGTCGTAGACTACCCGCGCGGTGGTCTGGGCCCGCACGCTTTCGGCCAGGGCGAGCAGGGGCACGAAGGGCTCCAGCCGCACCGCCTGCTGCCAGGCGGCATCTGAAAGTTGGCCGTCTATCTTCGGAGGTGGCGTGCCGGGTTTGAGCCGGGGCACCTGGGCGGTGCGGGGGCGCAACTTCTCGCTGAGGGCCTGCTCCTGCCGCTGTCGGGCCCTCTCCACGATGTCTTTGAGGTCGAAGCCCAGCGGCTCGCCCTGTTCAACTTTGCGCTTCGCAGAGCGCAGGGCCTCCTCAGCCCCCGGAGGTACGTTTTCGTCCTTCCACCAGTTCATCCGTTCGCTGTAACACCACACGTATTCGTCGGTGGTCTGCAGGGCCCAGTAGATGTTGTGCTCGAACCACTTGGCCCGCTCCTCTGGCTCCAGGTAGTGGCCCAGCACTTTGCGCTGCCGCAGGCCGAAGTACTGGTCCATGTAGAGGGCCTGTCCGACCTGAACTTGGCTGCGGTAGCGGGGCCACAGGGCCGGGTCAATGAGCCACAGGCCCAACTGCCGGATGCGGTGATAGACCTCGAAGTACTGGCTGCGGTCGGTGTAGTAGTAGGCCCCCTCGTTGCCGTCAATGATGGTCACTTCGTCGCCCGCAGCGTCCAACATGCCGTTCAGGAAGGCTGGCAGGAGGGCGTAATGTTGCTCGGACAGGAGGGACTGGCGGCGGTTTGGGTCCATGGGCCGCAACAGGGAGGGGAAGAGGCTGAGTTGGAAGAAGGTCAGGAGTTTGAAGCGGGGCATCTCCTGGCGAAGGGCCTGAATGAACTGCGCGCCGCGCTGACGCACCAGGGCTTGGTACTCAGCGAAGGTCTTCTCCTGACGATGGGCCGCTTGGGTGTAGGCCCAGGGATTGGGGCCGTAGGGCTCCGGGTCGAAGCAAATTCCCTGGCAGCGGCCCAGTCGCGCCGCCTTGGCCACCAGGCGCAGGTTGTGCTGCACCGCCTCCCAGTGCTCGTCGTTGCACCAGTCCATCGTCGAGGCCGCGTAGATGCAGATGAAGTTGTCGGTGAACCGCTGCCAATGGATGTGTTGCAGGTCCTCATACGCGCCTGCGAAGTCCGCTTCGTTCCACTTCCGGTCGGTGAACACGCGGCCATCGCCGGGCAAGCGAAAGATGAGGCCATCGAAGGGTCGCCGCTCCATCTCGCGGATGTGCGCCCGGATGAAGTCGGGCCGGGGAACGTCCCAGCCGTACTCGACGATTTTCTTCCGCAGGCCCTCTGCGGCGGACGGAGCCGCCACCGACAGTCCCATCAGTAGGAGCAGGAGCAGATAGGCATTCATCCGTTTTTCACCTCCTTCAGTTCGCCTTTGCGAAGGCTTGAGACGCACATCGTCTAACCAGGTGCGTCCGCCACGCGGGAAGAACTCCAAATGCTCATGGCTCTTTGCTCCCTTCGAGGTGAAGTTCACCGTTAGGTTAATGGTTCGGGGGATTGGCCGTTACCTGCAAAGTTTGGTAGCAAGATAGTGCCAGGCCGAGGGGGGTTACGAGCAGGGGATGGGTGGGTTTGACCACCGGTATCCCCACTATTTCCTCCATTACCGACTCTATCCCCGGAAAGTCACAGGTACCTCCGGCTAAGTAAAGGGTACGCACCGTCCGCCCCCGCAAATGTCGCTGGACAATGGAGGCCATTTTCTCCAGGACCGGGCGAAGGGTGTCTTGGATTTCGGGGGTCATGCCGCGTTCCCGTTTAAGCCGCTCTGCCTCCTCGAAATTAAGGCCGTATCGCCCCTCCAGTACCAAGGTCAGATGGCGACCGCCGGTGGGTTCGTCGGCCGTGTACACCACTCGTCCTCCCTCCAGCACCGAAATGCCCGTCGTCCCACCGCCGATGTCCACTACTGCCCCCTCCGTAAGGCCCAGGGCCAAAGCCGCTGCGGTTGGTTCGTCCACGATGCCTGTGACTTGCAAGCCTGCCTCTTCCAATACGTAGTGGGGCACCAGGGCATCCCGCCCTGTGATGCCCGGTGGGATTCCCGTGGCGGCAAACTCCAGGGGACGGTGCAGCAGGGATTCAATTTCGGCTTTCAACTCCCGTACCACTTGCACTGCCCCGGCAAAATCGAAGACCAGCCCTTCCCGCACCACACCCGTCCACCGCAGCCGCCCGATTACGGGCAGACCGTCCCGGTCCAGAACCACCATCACCACATCGGCCGTGCCCAGGTCCACTCCCGCGTAAAGGGCCTCGCCTAAGAAGGGAGCCGTGGGGCGGGTGAGGCTCTCCGCCAGCCGCTGGAGCCAGCGATTGGCCCGTTCCAAGGAACTCAGTTTTTCGCCGCTCATCTTGGTTCCCCTGGCAGGCAGGGTTTAAGGTCCAGCACCGGCGAGCCCTCCAAGGCATCCAGACCCTCCACCACCAGCACCGTGCCGTGCCGCTCGGTGACTGTAACTCGCGTTAGGCCGATGGGATTGGGCCGCATGGGACTGCGCAGAGAGAATACTCCTTGCTGAGGCTTGCTCCGGTCGCCCTGAGGGTGTACTTGAAGCCGATGTCGGTCGGCCTCACTCAACCGGTGCATCCAGTACAACACCCAGTAGTTCTGCCCCGGTTCTACCCCCTGTAAGCCGTCCGCGTAGGTTCTCTCCACCACTATTTCAGTACGCCCCTCCCTTTGGCGTACGGTGCCGATGGGTCGGAGTTCAATCTTCATGGGTTTTCAGGGCGGTTCCTTCCTTTTAGTTGGCGGCTCCAAGCGTGGAATTCGGGGGCCAAAAGTGATGGCCTCCCGCGGACAACCGTACACACATTCCCCACAAGCAATACAATCGAGCGTTCCCGGCGTGGTATAAGTAGGGCAGTCGCGTGGGTAGAGGCCACAAGCGGTGCACTTTCGCAGGTCGCGGCGGAGGGTAAGCAAACTGAAACGGTCGCAGAAGGAGACCAAGGCTCCCAGGGGACACAGGTAACGGCACCAAGCCCGCACTACCACCAGACTGGCCAGCAGGGCGCCGAAGGCCAGCAGGATGCGGATGGGGGCAACCGAAGAAGGCGGTGGCGGACGGTGAGAACTTAGGGGCAGGTCCAGGGAGGATTGGGTCAAACCACCGTAAATCAACAGCAGAATGAACACCAGAAAGCCATATTTCAGCCACTTCAGGGCTGCGTCCCAATGGGGGAAAGCCCCCCGCACCGGGGCCTTCTTCGCGCCGAATTTACCCACACGGTCTTGCAGGAAACCCAAAGGACACGTCCAAGCACAAAATACTCGGCCGGCCAGAAGGCTGGAGAGCAGGAGTAGGCGTACTGTCCAGGGTCGCAGCCAAGTGCCCGGACAGCCATGCAGAGGACAGTGGTCACAGGCTACAAAGGGGACCACAAAAGGACAGCGCACCACCCCGAAGTATAGCCACTTGCCCCAAAACCAGAACTGGGCCAACTGCAGGCCCGTACGCAACCGCCGCAACCGTTCCATGGCCTCCCGTCGAGTCAACCGCCGGCCCGACGGCTCCTCCGAGTAAGTGTTTTGCTCCGCACCTTCCATCAAGTCCCTTAACCTCCCAATTTTGCAGAAGCATGGCTTCTGCACTCCCCAAGGCTATCCCTCCCCTCGGACGAAGAACCGTTTCTCCCCGTGGCGCACCTCGCGGATGGCTCCCCCTTTAAGCAAGTCATTTAAGTACTTGAGGGCCTCAGCGGGATGCAGATGCAGGGAAGTCGCAACGTCTTCCAAGGTACATGGGCGGCGGGAGAGGAGGGAAAGAATACCCTCCTCAACGGCTGTCCCAGCCGGCAGGGTTTCCACCTCCAGCGGCAAGTCGGCGATAACCTCCGCTGGGGGAGTAAAGGCCGCGGCTACCTGCTCCAGTTCGGTCCGAGTTAGGGGCTGGGCGAAGTTTTCGGCTGGGGGGCGAACGACGGTGTTCAACTGCACTTTGTGCGGCTGAAGGTAGGAGACGGCTGCCACCAGGGCTTCTATCTCGGCCGGAGGGTCATTCAGGCCCCGCACCAGCATAATTTCCAGCCAAACCTCTCCGGCGAACTCCTCCCGCAACCGCCGTAGGCCGCCCAGGATGGTCTCCAAGCGCAACGCCGGGTGGGGACGGTTTACCCTGGCGAAAGTCGCCGGGGTCGCCGCATCGAGGGAAGGGATAATTAGGTCCGCGGCCGCTACTTCCTCCCGCAGGTCAGGCTGGGAAAACAGCGCCCCGTTGGTCAGCACCGCCACCGGGGTGGAAGTGAGTTCTTTGGCCGTGGCAATCATCCGGCCCAGGTGAGCGTGCAGGGTCGGTTCGCCAGAGCCGGAAAAGGTCACATAGTCCCATGCTGGTTTCCCGGCCAGGCGCGCCCGCAGTTGAGCGCAGACCTCGGCCGTGGGGACGTATTCCCGACGTACGATGGTTTTCCGCGTGGTGGGTCCCAGTTGGCAGTAGATACAGTCAAAGGGGCAAGTTTTGTAGGGCACCACATCTACACCCAGGGAACGCCCCAGCCGGCGGGAGGGCACGGGGCCAAAAAGGTAGGACTGAGCAGAAGGCTGGGTCATGTTTTCTACCGCGCATAGTAACACAGCCGTCGCAAGCCGCAAAGATGGGCCACGCCGGCGATGGTAGTGCCGTAGAAGAGCACCGGCACCCCAGTTCTCCGCGCTTCCTCCCGCAGGGAATCCAAAGTGCCGTTGATAAGGGTGGTTCCAGTCGCCAACACCACTTGGCTCTCCCGCAGCAGACGTTCGGTTTCCCTCGCTCCATCCCAGATTTCCACCCCAAACTTCTGCTGACCGATGTTTTCCAGTTGCAGGTCTGTCACCCGAACCCGCTCGGCCCCGAAGACAGCCACACATCCAGCCACAATGCCCGGCTGATAGCCGATAATGCCTAAGCGCACGGGGCCAAACTCGGCCCGGACGGCTTGGGCCAAGCGTTGCCCACACTGGGGAGGTTCCTCATTGCGACAATGGACGGTGCCCTCCACCCGGCCTAAGGCCCGCAGAACTGCGTTGAGGGTGGCCACGAACACCGCACGGGTGAAGGGAGAAGTCAAAGGGAGAGCCAGCACCTCGTTTAACGTACCCTTAAATGGCCCCGGCTGGCTGGTGAACGCTTGCCCTACTGCCCCCCGGAAGGTAGCCTGGAGCAGTCCCTCCTTCCCTCGCAGCAGGGCCCACTCATCCCCAGGGACGTCGCCAATGGCCTCCTGAGGGGTAAGTTGACGCGCAGTCACCGTCAGCGGCTCCGTCCCAGCCAGGCCCTCTTGGGCAATAATCCGCTGCAGTTTCGCCTTGGCTTCCTCCAGAAGCGTCATCGCAACGCCTCCTTTTACTCTGAGGAACCTTCTGCCTCCCCCGTTGGAGCGGGTTTTTCCGCCGGCGCCTCCGCTGAGGTGGGACGAGGACGGCGCTGCTGACCTTTTTGCCATTGCCAATAGGCCCATACGCCGAGCGCGCCCCCTACACCCAATAGAATGCTACGGAGTAAACGCCGCCGCCGTTGCCATTTTCGGTACTGCTGCCATCCCGCTAAACCGAGGACCCATAATGATTTCCACATCGGTCTTTCCTCCTTTGAGGTGCAGAAGCCTCGCTTCTGCCGACAGCCCCTAATTATCTGCGATGCGTCTGGAGGAAGGTTTCAACGATGTTCGGTTCCAATTCGGCAAACTGTTCTAAGTGCTCCAGACGCCTTTGGTTGAGGCTCCCCACAATTTCGTCGTAAGTGTTCGTGTCATAGTACCGCCGGGGGTCGAAACGGTCCAGGTCATACACTTGACCCCTACTGTCCAGTACCCCCCCAACGAGCACACGGGTGCCGAAATCAGGGTGCACTGCCCACTCCGTCGTTTCCCGGAAAAGCGCGCGAGTGATGTAGCCCACCCCCTCCTTCCAAGGCCGACAGGCCGGCTCGGGCGCCACCCACTCTCCTTGCTCATTTTTCACCGCTGACCCCCCTACGCCACCGGTGTTGAGCACAAAGCACCGGACTTTGTCCCGGTAGCGGTTCAGATATTCGTAAAAAAGATTGCCCTCTTCCCCCTCTGGGCCTACGATAAAGGGGTTCGTCCCCGGCACGCGAA
The DNA here is from genome assembly GCA_012961305.1 of Armatimonadota bacterium. Lineage (GTDB taxonomy): Bacteria > Armatimonadota > UBA10988 > UBA10988 > DTZQ01 > DTZQ01. The sequence continues at coordinate 6,590 of DTZQ01000559.1, forward strand.
TGGGCTGTCCGGCCCTGGTGGGGTCGCCGGCCGCAGTTTCCACGGATTCACCCAACATGAAATAAGCGGCTGCTTGCTCTGGCGAGGTCAACTCCTGCAGGATGGGAACTACGGTATTGCACCGAGTAATGAAAATGAAAAATACCCCGTCCAGTTCCTCCAGGGGGGGTAGGTCAATGAATTCATAGCGTCGGTCTGGGGGTAGCGCACTGAGGGGCAGAATACCCCGTCCGTTGCGGCAGAGGTCTTCCTCCTCATAGCACATTTCACCCTGGTAGTTAATGTAGAGGTTCTGAGACAGGAAATCGGAGGATTGAGTGGCCGGTCGCAGGAGCAGGTCGTCTTCGTCCAAATCGGTCTTGAGGAACATGGCCTGTTCCGTGCCCAAGATGCGCCCGTCTTCGAGCCGCAGACCGACAAAATCATCCTGTACGACCAGCGAGCGTTCCTCCGGGTCGTCTAAGAAGTGGGTATGGCCGATGTTGGTGGTCTTACCCGTACCCGACATCCCCAGGATAATAACCCCCCAGCGGCGCAGTTGGCCCTCACGGGCACTGTGGGCGATCACTATTTTTGCCCCCGCATGGAGGCCGAGAATCCCCCGCTGCTTAGCGCGATACATGGCCAGCCGCAGGAAGCCCTTCTTGGGCTCGCCCATGTAGTCTGAACCAATGCCTACCGTTACCTTCTCCTCCGGGAAGGCATAAAAACGGCCAAAATCACCGGTGGGAATGTCCGGCACCAGCAGGATGTAAAGGTCGTCCACCTCCGGCACTGGGTCTATGGCCCGCAGCATTCTGCCCCACATGTAACTAATATGATGGTTCGCCCGGTTCTTGGCTGTCACCAACAGGTAGCAGTTAAAGGTGAAGTCAGAGTCCTCCCCGCTGCCCATGACCCGGTGGACGAGGTCAATGGGCAACTGGTTCACGTGACCCACGTAATTGTGCTCTTGGTAGGTTCCCCCGAAGACTCGGGTCAAATACCAATCCATCTGTTCGAGGGTCTCCTGCTGCTCCGGCAGGAGTTTCCGCATCGCCACCTTTTCGCTGCCCACCACTACGGTGTATTTGGCCGACCGGCTGCGCACGCGAGTATCCCAATTGTGCCCGCCGTAAATCGTGCGCTGTCCCACCATTTCTGCCAACCGGCCCAACTCAGGGCCGGTATAAAGGGTAACGTTGGTACCCACATGCCGCGAACGTTCAATCAGTTCTTCAAGTAAATGTCGCACTCGTGCACCAGAAAAGTTGGCCATCAATAACATCCTTTCTTTCTCAGGTAGTGTAAATCCAAAGGAGGGTCGGAGAATAAGGATTAAGGACACTCCTCAACCGACCTCCAGTAAAACATATTATAGCATACTTGGAGAAAAATGCAAGTTTTCTTATTTTTCCCAACTCGACAAGGTTAAATTCGCCGCTTAGTTTGGCCCTCACTCCCCAACCCCCTCCCCCGCCGAGCAGACCTGCCCGGATTAAAATCCTGGGCTACGGTTACCCAGTCGGTTGAAACCAACGGAA
>DTZQ01000560.1 GCA_012961305.1 Armatimonadota bacterium
ACGAAGCCAGGGGTTCCTGGGGATGAAAGTGGGTGGCCTCAAATTGCACGTCCGAGTGGCAACGCTTACAGGCGGCAGGGGTACGGGGTGCTAAGACCGCAGTGCCGCGGGCGTTGTTTTCTATCAAATGGCAAGAGCGGCATTCCCTGTACCCCTGGACGGTAGGCGGATGAGTGCGAAACCGGGCCCAGCCCGGCGGTGCCCGGAGGGTCTGGTCGCCGGGAACGAAAATGGTCAACCTACGCGAGCCGATTTGCAATTGATGTCGCCCTGGTGAGAGGTTCAGTCGAGCGACAAGCAGCGGCGCGCGATACCGCTCCCATGGCTGTACCATTCCATCTACCCTGAGTTGGGGCCTACTTTTTTGACCCTTCCGTTGGAGGCAAATCAGTTCGAACTTGCCGGTTTCGACCACACTACGGTCAGGGGGGAACAACACGCGCAAGGCCGGCTGCGAGGGGCGAACATCGTGAGAAGCGAAGCCCTGCGTCAGCCTGAGCCAAGCCGCTGTTGACACGCCGCACAGCATCAGCCCCACCTTCCATCGCTCCAGCATGTTCACACGCCTCCGTACTTTCGGGTATAGGCGGCGTTTTCGCTGACCTCGTCTGTGTAGCGGGGGAACATGCCGACGATGACCGCGTCCGTCTTCTTGAGGCGGCTGAACGCATACTGGAAAGCCTTTTCCACCGAGGAGCGGCTCCAACACCTGCGTCCGGCAGCGAGTATCTTGAAAGCGAGACAGGGTTTATCAATGCTGCGGATGACCTGGGTCATGTCCTCGGGGTCCGATTCAAAAAAGGGCTCCCCGACGGGCACCTTGCCCAATTCCCTGCGCATCTCTTCGCGCGGGCGGGTCACGTAGTAAAAGCAGGTCATGAAGAAATCGTTTTCCCATCCCTCGTCCACCATGCGTTTGATGTTCTCCGGGTTGTGCGCCGACACCCCGGCCAGAACCCCGCAGTCGTGAACTTTCTTCACAAAGTCGCGAACCTGCTGGGCTTTGCCGGCGCGGAAGAGGGCGTCGGTGACCCCGCCGTGATGGACAATGGCAATGGGCTGGAACTTCATCACCTCCTTCAGGGGAGCATCGTGAGGACGCTCCGCATGTAAACAGATGAGTTGAAGACCACATCCCTTTTCCCGCGCCAGGCGCAGGGCTTTCTGTACCTTCTCCGTGTGGTCGTACTGCCAAGTGTTAATCCCCTGGCGCTCACAGTGCAGCAGGAACTCTGCTGTCCGTTCCACGGTGAAATACTCGCGCATGTGTCGCGCCAGGTTCAGCGTAGAGTGGGAGTGCCCCCCGATGGGGTTATAGCCGGCGATGAGGCGGGTAACGCGATGTTCGCCCAGGGCGATGGTAGGCAACGGTTCCTTGGCCGGCTCCCTGGCCCGGTGTGCGGTGGCGCCGGAGGCCTCCATAGCGGATGTGGCCAGAAAGGCCATCCCTCCACAGCATCTCAAAAAATCCCTTCGGTCCAGTGCCAAACCTTGACAGCATTCTTTGTACATGGGCATTCCTCCTATTGCTGGAGTGTATTTGTACCTTTCAGAACCAAATTAGGCAAAGCCGTACTTAGTCTTGATTCGCCTGAGGAAGTCTAATTCCTTCTTTGCGCAACAACACTTCTACCCATTATATTTTTCCCCTAACTTGACAAGGTTAAATTCGCCGCTTAGTTAGGCCCTCACTCCTCAACCCCTTTCCTGCCGGGCAGACCTGCCCCAGATGGAAAGCGGTATTAAAGTTAACCTTGTCGAAATAAAGGGCAGGATTCATTGGCGAAGTGGAGAATCTAAACCTCGGACTTGGATGTATTCCTTTTCCTAAACCAAAATGAAGGAGGAAATGTACCATGGCGAAAAAGTTAGGCTACGACGACACACCCTTTTTGCCCGACTCGAAGTATCGGGTACATGACCCCAACCGACCTCAGCCGCGGGTCGTCACTCCGGGTGAAAAGTCCGGCGAGCCGCCCTCGGATGCCATTGTTCTCTTTGATGGAACGGACCTCTCGAAATGGGTGAGCAGCAAAGATGGCGGTGAGGCGCAATGGAAGGTGGAAAACGGCTACCTGGAGGTCGTTCCGGGCACGGGAAACATTCAGACGAAAGAGCACTTTGGCGATTGCCAACTGCACCTCGAATGGATGGCCCCAGCAGAGGCGGAAGGCGAAAGTCAGGGGCGCGGCAACAGCGGCGTCTTCCTCATGGGGCTTTACGAGGTTCAAGTGCTCGACTGCTACGACAATCCTACCTATGCAGACGGCACCACCGCTGCCATCTACGGGCAATACCCGCCCCTGGTCAATGCCTGCCGCCGGCCGGGCGAGTGGCAGACCTACGACATAATTTGGGAGGCCCCGCGTTTTGAGGGCGAGAAACTGGTCCGTCCCGCGTACCTGACCGTTTTGCACAACGGCATCGTGGTGCACAACCACGTCGCACTCTTAGGGACGACTGGACACCGGCGCTTGCCTGAGTACAAGCCACACCCCCCGGTAGGGCCGCTTATGCTCCAGGACCACGGTAACCCCGTACGCTTTCGCAACATCTGGTATCGTGTGCTGACCGGTTATGACCAGGAGTAGCGGGGTTTGTAGGAGGGCGGACATCGCTCGGTATTGCCCATTCAGAAATGAAACTGAGTTTCCGGCCCCGTATTCAAAAATAGTGACTGAGTGACTGGGTGACTGGCCAGTCCTTTAGTTACCTTAGTACTCGGTCAAGGCTAAGAGGAGGAGCCCAACCAATGAAGAACCTTCGGAACTTGGTGCCCATGCTCGTCATCGCGACGGCATTGGTTGGCTCGCTTGCCCAGGCCCAGCAGCCGCTCGGCAGCGAGTTGGAGCGCGCATTTGTTCATCCGCCCGAGGCGGCGAAACCGCATACTTGGTGGCACTGGATGAACGGCAACCTCACTAAGGAGGGCATCACGCGCGATTTGGCGGAGATGAAGCGCGTGGGGCTCGGGGGAGCGCAAATCTTCAACGTCACCGATGGCATTTTGCCCGGACCCGTCAAGTTCATGAGTGCTGAATGGCGAGCGCTGGTCAAGCACGCGGTGCAGGAGGCAAATCGGCACGGCCTCGAACTGTGCATCCACAACTGCGCCGGTTGGTCGAGCAGCGGTGGCCCTTGGGTTAAGCCAGAACAGGCGATGCAGATGGTAGTCTGGAGCGAAGTGCGAGTTTCGGGGCCGAAGCAATTTGAGGGTCTCCTGCCTCAACCACCGACCCGCAGGGGCTTCTACCGCGACATCGCAGTTCTGGCGTTCCCCACTCCCCCGGCCGAGGTCAGCCGCCTGGCAGACCTTTCCCCCAGGGTAACGGCAAGCGCCCCTACCTTCGAGGTCGCCAAGGTCCTCGACGGGGACCAAACTACGGTGACCTCTTTGCCCAAGCCCGCCCCCGGTAAGCCGCAATTCATCCAATTTGAGTTCCCGCGGCCCTTTCAAGTTCGTTCCCTCATCCTGATTCCCGGCCCCGGAAGGAACAGCCATCGCGGCGCATTGCAAATCTCCGCCGACGGTCAGAACTTCAAAACCCTCCGCACCTTCACCATTCCCCGCGCCTGGATTACCCAGCCCATTCTGTCACTCAACTTTGAGCCGGTCTCGGCCCGGTTCTACCGCCTGTTCTTCACCCGCGGCGACCCGCGGGCCGGACAGATGACCTTCGCCGAAATCGAGTTGCATGGAGGATACCGCATCAACAACTGGGCCGGAAAGGCCGGCTACGTCCGCACGGGCGGCCTGGAGCCGGATAGGGGTCCCCTGCCTCCCGAAGTCGTCATCAAGCGTAAGGACATCGTAGACCTCACGCCACGCATGGACGCCAAGGGGCATCTTACCTGGGAGGTGCCGACGGGCCAGTGGACGATTCTCCGCTTCGGCTACACGCCCACGGGAAAAACAAACCACCCGGCTCCAGAGGAGGGGCGGGGACTGGAATGTGACAAAATGAGCCGGGAAGCCGTCAAGGCTTTCTTCGACGCCGCGCTGGGGCCCATTCTGGCCGACATCGGCCCGCTGGCGGGGCGAACTTTGCGCTCGGTGCTCATTGACAGTTACGAAGTGGGCTGCCAGAACTGGACGCCTCGCTTTGGCGAGGAATTCCGCCAACGGCGCGGCTATGACCTCCTCCCTTACCTGCCCGTGATGACCGGCCGGGTGGTGGAGAGTTTAGAGGTCTCGGAACGGTTCCTGTGGGACTTGCGGCGCACGATTGCTGACTTGTTCGCTGATAACTACTATGGATACTTTGCGCAATTATGTCATCAGCGCGGCATGCTGCTCCTGACGGAGCCCTACGGCAACGGTCTGTTCAACAACCTAACCTGTGGCGGTCGCTCTGACCTACCCATGGGCGAGTTTTGGGTGGGGCACTTCAGCAGAGGCACCAGCAAGCAAGCCGCTTCGGTGGCCCACACCTATGGCCGGAAAATCGTTGGGGCGGAGTCCTTCACCGCCGATGCCCAACATGGCCGATGGCAGAACCACCCTTATGCCCTGAAAGCATTGGGCGATTTCATCTATTGCGCGGGGGTCAATCGCTTTATTTTCCACCGCTACGCCCACCAACCCTGGCTCGACCGCAAGCCCGGTATGACCATGGGGCCGCACGGTTTCCATTTCGAGTGGACGATAACTTGGTGGGAACAGGCCCCTGCCTGGCTGGAGTATCTCTCGCGCTGTCAGTACCTTCTCCAGCAAGGGTTGTTCGTAGCCGATGCCTGCTACTTCGTGGGAGAGGGCGCGCCCAACGGACTTCCTGGGCGAGACCAACTTAGGCCCCGGTTGCCCGAAGGGTATGACTACGACGGTTGCGATGACGAGGTGATTCTCAAACGCCTGTCTGTGCAGGAGGGCAAACTTGTGCTCCCGGACGGGATGAGTTATCGAGTGTTAGTGCTCTTAGACAGCCACACAATGACGCCCTCCCTGCTCAGGAAAATTCGGGAACTTGTCCTAAATGGGGCTACACTCATCGGGCCAAAGCCGGTAAAGTCGCCCAGCCTGCAGGGATACCCGGAGGGGGACGAGGAGGTGAAGAGACTGGCGGATGAAGTTTGGGGAGATTGCGATGGGGAGCGGGTGACTGAACATTCCTTCGGCAGGGGGAAGGTGATTTGGGGCCAGTCGTTGGAAGAGGTCTTCGCGGCGATGGGTTTGCCGCCGGATTTTGAATACACCAGCGAAGATGGCAACGCCAGGCTGCTCTACCTCCACCGCCGAATTGGCGAAGTGGAGGTCTATTTCGTGTCCAATCAGAGGGAGCGGTTCGAGGCCGTCACATGCACCTTCCGTGTCAGCGGGAAGGCCCCCGAATTGTGGCATCCGGACACCGGCCGGGTGGAGAAGGTGCCGGTCTTCGCGCAAAGGGAGGGACGGGTCACAATGCCCCTGTTCCTCGAACCTTTCGGTTCGGTATTCGTGGTCTTCCGCGCGCCCATCAGGCCTCCCCTGGTCGTCTCCGCCACCCACCATGGCCAGAGCCTGCTTCAGCCCCAGCGCCGACCGGCGGGCCGGCTGGAAATCCGGCGAGCCATCTACGGAGTTCTGGAAGACCCGCAGAAGTGCGTGGAGGTCACGGAGCAACTGCGGCGTCTGGTCAAGAACGACACCCTCTCGGTTGAGGCGAGCAACGCCCTCGCCGGCGACCCGGCTCCGTTCATCGTCAAGAAATTGCGCGTAGACTATGCGTTAGACGGGGTCCTCCATACGAAGATTGTCAACGAGCATGAAATCCTGGACCTCCCCGAAGGTTCGCTCAGTGAGTATCCGGCGGGCGAACTGGTGGTTGTGGGTGAGGGTGAACTCGAATTGCGGGCTTGGGAGGCTGGCCGCTACGAACTGCAGACCGCCTCGGGCCAGGTCTTAAGCATAGTGGTCCCCTCGGTTCCCCCGCCGCTGGCCATCGGCGGCCCCTGGGAGTTAAAGTTCCCTCCCCACTGGGGAGCGCCGGAGAGGGTCCAATTGGACCGGCTCATCTCCTGGACGGAACACAGCCATCCGGGCATCAAGTATTTCTCCGGCACGGCGACGTATGTGAAGGACCTCGAAATTCCGTCCGCAATGGCGGTGGGCAATAGGATGCTATCCCTCGACCTGGGCCGGGTGAAGTATCTGGCCGAGGTTCGCCTCAACGGACAGGACTTGGGGGTCCTCTGGAAACCGCCGTTTCGGGTGGATATAACGAAGGTCGCTCGTCCGGGCAGGAACCGCCTTGAAGTTCGGGTGACCAACCTCTGGCCCAACCGCCTCATCGGGGATGAGCAGTTCCCCGACGACCGAGAATGGTCGCCAGGAGGCGCACTCCGGGCCTGGCCGCAGTGGCTCCTCGAGGGTAAGCCCAAACCTAAAACGGGCCGTTACACTTGGACCACTTGGAGGCACTACACTAAAGCCTCGCCCCTGTTGGAATCGGGGTTGTTGGGCCCAGTACAGGTGCGCGTTGCGGTGCGCCAGCGGGTAAATCTGCGGAAATAAGATAGGATGTGACTATTCAGGTGGCCCTCACCCCCGGCCCCTCCCAACCCTCCCCGCACACGGGGAGGGCAAGGGACGAGGGGCGAGGGACGAGAAGCCTCTTTGGAGTCAGGGGCTTCAGTCCCGTAAAGA
>DTZQ01000561.1 GCA_012961305.1 Armatimonadota bacterium
CATAGTTCTTCGGGTAACTTTCATGGTCTCACCTCCATCGCTGTAGTTTACCGCTGTCTCGCTCGGGACCCTGAAAAGGCAACGCCTCGACCTAAGCGGCGTTATTGGCCCCACGCCTCTACATCGAAGCCTCGGCCTGGGCGTGGGCCTGGCGCAGCATAGCCGCCAGACGCGGCGTGGCCTCCAGCACGTCCTCCCCGAAATACTCAATGGACACCGGGCCGCGATAGCCATGCTCCCGAAAGAGGCGGAAGATGCGCGGGTAGTCCAGGGTCGTCTCCACCAAATCCGCGGTGACCTCCCACACCTTGGCGTGGCAGAACACGGCTTCCCCTGCCAGGGCGGCGATGGCCGCGTAGGGGTCCTCAAAGGGCACCTCATGCGCGGCCAGGTCGTCGTACCAGTTGCCGGTATCTATGTTCACCTTAAACCACTCCGAGTCCACGGCCTGCACTAAGCGCAACAGGTCGGCCGAGGTGCGGCACAGGCCAAAGTGGTTCTCCACGGCCAAAGTAATGCCCCTTTCCCCGGCCTCTGCGGCGACCGTCTGGAAGGCCGCCACCGCCCAAGCGAAAATCTCCTCCCGGGTGACGTGCGCCGGAGCAAAATCGTGAATGCTTCGGCAGTATGGCCCCGTGTTGACCCGCAGGATGGGAGCCCCGAGGAAATCCGCTACCTCGAGCCAGCGGAGCAGGTGCTGCACCTCTCCCTCCATCTCCTCCGCCCGGGCCTTGTAGAAATTGCTCTCCGGCGAGACCGCCATGATGTCCAGGCTCAGCCGGGCAGCCTGCTGCTTGACCTGCCGTAACACTTCTTTCTCCCGGGGGGTCTGGCCCTGGTGCATTTCGATGGCGTTCAGTCCGAAGTCGCTGCACTTGGCCAGCAACTGAAAGAGGTCCAGTTCCCCCTGTGCAAAATGCCGGGCAAAACAAACGGTGGAAATGCCAACGTTCATGATAAACCTCCGAAGTCACCGTGATAGCAAACTTCGTGCCGCTTCAGCACAGCAACGACATCCTGGCGGCGACGGGAGCGCAGCCCACCTTAACCATTATTTCCCCCTACAAGTCTCTTTTCCTCCCGGCTCGCCAACTTTCGCCTAAGTTGACGAACGCCCCGTCAATGGGTTAAAATGGGAAGGTAGCACTCGAAAGGAGGAGGGCATCATGAAGGGTCGGGATTTTCTGAGGGCTGGATTGGCGGCAGGTGTGGCGGCTGCTGGTCGGGAGCGTTGGGCGAAAGGATTGAGGCAATTGGGCAATCACCACCTCCCTCCTATCTCAATAGAAGTTCAAACCCCTCTTAGGCGCACAATTTGCTCCGCCACGGCCCGCCGCAGGGTGAAAACCGCCTCCGGGTCTGGCAGCAACTCGGTGGAGCGCAGTCCGCCCGGGTTGGGAATGGTGACCAGGGCGCGAACCTGCTCCAAGGCCTGCTCGGCGGCCGTTGTATCCATCCCGCGTTGCTGCGCGGCGGCGATGCGCTCCCGGAGCAGGCAGAAGTACTCATAGTCCTCTATCCCCTCCCGCACCTGTTCCAGCCGAATGGTGCTCACCGGCTCTGTCAGACCCACCGGCTCGCCGGGGTAAGTGAGGTAGCCATCTCCGTTGGGGTAGCGCACCCAGCGCCACTCCTTGCCCTCCGCGCTCTGGCGGATGAAGGTGTGCCAGCCGCGCTCCCAGGGGTTGTACGTCCACCAGGACACTCCCCAGAACTCGTACCCGGAGACGCCGTACTTGAAGCAGTAGTAGGGCAGCAGCCGCTCCGTGGCCAAGTAGGGCGTGTCGAGGGCCTGTTGGCCGTCGGTGGTGAACCACAGTTCGTCGCCCGCCGTTAGGC
>DTZQ01000562.1 GCA_012961305.1 Armatimonadota bacterium
TCCGGCCCGCATGGCTGCTGCGGCCAGGGCCAGGGCCAGTTTGCGGTTGTCTACCTGATAATCCTGGGGCAGGTAGAGGGCCCCTCGGAGGTGGGGGGAAAGGGCCGGCTCCAGTTCCCGGACCTCCTCCGGCGGAAGCCAACTGGCCCGCAAGCCGGCTGCCTGTTGCCAGGCACTGCGGGCCTGCAGGGCCTGGGCTTCTTCCTCGTTTCGGGCCAAGCAAAGGGTGCCCTCGGTGCGCAGCGCAATGTCCGTACCCGTTTCGTCCCGCAACTGGGCAGCAAAGTTGGAGTACATATTACGACTGCGCAAACACAGGTCCAGGAAGGGTCCGGGGGCGTCCTCCTCGCTTTGGGGGGTTAACATCCCAGCCGCGGCCCAGGAGGCTTCCCGACCCGGTTCACCCCGCTCCAGTACTGTTACCTTTGCCCCCCGCCGGGCCAGTTCCCGCGCGATGGCCAAGCCAATAACCCCACCACCAATGACAATAACGTCGCTGCTTCGCATGTCCCTTTCCTTTCCCTCAGTATAAGCCCAAGCGGGGAGTTTGTCAACTGGCCTCCACTTAACTTACCTGACGGGAGATGTTAAGCAGCAGCCCAATGCTGGCCAAGAAGCACACTAAGGCACTGCCTCCGATGCTGAAAAAGGGAAGTCCTACACCGGTTTGGGGAACCAAATTGGTGTTCACCAGGTAGTTGAGCAGGGCTTGGAAAAACAAGGTAGTGCTCAGACCCACCGCGGTGTAGCGGGAAAAATCGTCCTTGGCGCGTTCGGCCAACCGCAGGCCCCGCCAGGCGATGAACAGGAACGTCAGCAGAATGAAGGAAAGGCCCAAGAAGCCTATTTCTTCCCCTACCACCGCCAGCAGGGAATCGCTCAGACACTCAGGAAGGTAAAAGAACTTTTCGATGCTTCGGCCCCAACCCACACCACTCCAGCCTCCGCGCGCCAGAGCGGTTCGGGCGTGGATGATTTGATAACCGGCCGTTAGAGGATAGGTCAGCGGGTCAATCCAGGCCATCAGACGTCGCATTTGGTAAGGAGAGGTGAAAATGGAATAGAAAAGACCCCCTGCTCCCATTATCATCAAACCTATCAGATGGCGCAAGCGGGCTCCCCCTACGAAGAGCAAAACCAAAAAGGTTACCGCAATCACCACCGTCGCACCTAAATGAGGCTCCTTGTAAATCAGCAGTAAAATCATTCCCACCACCAGCAACAGCGGTAACAACCCTCGGATGAGGTGGCGGATACGCTCCCCCGCAGCAGCCAGAAAACGGGCTGTGTACAGTACCACCGTAATCTTGGCAATTTCGGAGGGTTGAAAACAGAACCCCCAGAGGCAGAGCCACCTTTTGGCCTGACGTCCATAGTTAACGCCGGCAAAAAGCACCCCCAGCAATAAGGCCAGGGTCACTATCAATATCCAAGTCATCATGGGCGCACTTTTCCATAATTTTAGGGGAATGTACATTAAGGCCACCAGGGCCACCAAACCTATGGCCGCGAAAAGGAGTTGCCTTTTCAGGTAATAGGCTGGGTCACCTGTACTGACGAACCGAATGGCATGGGGGTAACTAACACTGTAAGCGAAAATCAGACCCAGAGCCAGCAGAATCAGGGCCGCGGTAAATAAGTGCAAATCCATCTTGGGACGGGGCAGTCTCATAGTTTTCCCTCCGGCACGGCATTCTCCCTAAGAAGGATGACCGGAGACCAGTCCCCAATCCCCGGTCCTCGGGGGAAGCGGGAATATCGGCCTCTGGCTAAGTAGTCA
>DTZQ01000563.1 GCA_012961305.1 Armatimonadota bacterium
ATCAAGAAGCCACAGCCCTCATTCGGGCCTTGCAGGCATAGAAGGTAGAAACGAATATCGGAAGAAACCCTCCTTCCTACAACAGGAACACAACCATCGGCCGAGCCTCTACTTGTACCTCCGGCACCACTATGCGGCCATTTTCCCAGCGCCAATGGAGTTCCTGCATCGTCCCCCGCAGCAGGTCTATGCCCAAGACCCGCTGAGGGCGGCGGGCGCGCACGAGCAAGTCTGTGGGCACTGGTTCCAACTCGCGCCTCACCGGCCGGGCGCGCCAGAAGGCTATCAGTCGGGCTCCCTCCCTGGTGCGGAAGGCCAACAGGCGTCCGTCACCGGGCAGGTTGCGGGCTTCCACCGGAGGACGGGCGAGCGATTGGGTGGCGACGTCAAACAGGGTGTTCAGCGTCCGCACGGTGGAGTGCACGGGGGTGGGATTGTTCACGGCGTCGAAAATCCCTCCCGGTTCGCCCGCGGCGGCGTCCCAGAACAGCCGCACTCCGGCCGCCTGCGTTAGCAGAAATGTCCGCGCTAAATATGCCCCGCTCCACTCCTCACCGGTCCATCCCTGCAGGTTCAGCCACACGCTCAATCCCGAATGCGCCTGCTGGAGCCGCTGGGCCAGGGCTAAAGCCGGCGGCAACACCACCTCCGGCAGGCCTTTCCCAGCCATGTCCACCAACAGCGCCGGCACGCCGTCCAACTTCTCCTCCGGCAGGGGACCGGCGAGGGTGCCATCGTCCTGTATCCGGAAGCCAGCGAGCAGCACCGGCACGCCCTTAGCCGCCCGGTGCAGAGTCCGCAGGCGGGTCAGCAGGACATCAGCGGGTAAAGCCTCCTCCAGCGGCGGGTACAGCACCCAGCCACCGGCGCAGCCGCGGAAATGTTCGGTCAGGAAACGGACGTAACGCTCGAAGGCGGTTTCCTCAGCATCCCTCTCTATCCCTCCGCCGGCGGGGGGAGGAAAAGAAGGTTCCCCGCGTACGGCGGAAACGGGCAGCAGGTAGTTCACCCCTGCCGGACGGCTCAGGCTCAGGGCTCGCTCCCAGAGCAGGTCTACGGCGAAAGGGCCTTCGCTTCCCTCCACCTCTTCCCAGGTCAGCCCCGCCGGGGGAACGCGCACCCATTTCACTCCCACCTGAGCCGGTTCCTGCCAGGCTTCGTCGTCCACCGTCCGCCGCGTGCCCCCGGCCTCCGACTTGGCCCGCACGCGGGCCCCCCGGGCGCTGAGGGCATAGTTGGTGCCTGCAGCATCTAAGACCGCAATCTCCATGAAAGAGGCCCGCCGTCCCAGATACATCGGGGGCATGGCGGTAATGTGTACCCGCACGAATTGCGCCTCCTGTCCCTCGGGCACCTCAACGACTACGGGCTCTGTCCACCCCTCCCCGACCCTTCCTGCAGGCGGGGAGAAATCTCGATAGGCCGCAATTTGCTCCCACCTCTGCCCATCGCGGCTGAGGGAGACCGTAAAATCGCGCGGGAAGCCGCTTCCCCCAGGCCGAGGATAAAGGTGCACTGCGGCCACCCGCACGGGAGCGGCCAGGCGGATTTCGACCCAGTCTTCTTGTTCCTCTTCCCGATAGGGCTGCGTCGTCCATCCGTACTGGGACAGGCGGGCCGGAGGGGCATTGGCTCCGGTAACTCCGTCAATCAGGGCCAGCGCTGACCATTGGGCACCCTCGACTGGCGGGGGCAAAACGGATTTCAGGCCTAAGAGGTTGTCCGCGATTTCCTCGGCTTTGGCGGTCAGGGCTCGAACTTGGGGTCTGGTATTGCTGGCCTGCAACTCCCGCTCCGGCGGCAGTGGGGCGTAAGTGCGCACGTGATTCACCCGCACCACCTCGCGATAGACCCGCACCACGTAATAGCCGATTTTCGCCGGATCATACACGGTCGCCGCCCCTGACCGGCCATAGTTGCGTCCAAAAGGGCGGGCGAAGGTCGTGGAAGGCAGGGTCAGAAACTCGGTGCCTCGATAGAAGTTGGAGATTCGGTGGTGGGTGTGGCCGGTGAACACCGCTCGGGCGCGGTATTTGCGGCAGAGTTCTAAGATTTCGCTGCGGCGGGGCTCGTTGACCACTTCGTAGTTGTTGGTGCCCCGGTCATCGGTGGCCACCCAAAAGAGGGGGTTGTGCATCACCAGGAAAATGCGCTTCCCCCGCGCGGCCTCTAAATCACGCCGCAGCCATTGCCACTGGGCGGACTCCGTGGGCAGGCCGCTGTTGAAAACCTGATTGTTCAGCAGCACGAAATGGCAGTCTCGATAGTCAAAGGAGAGGTAATCGGGGCCGAAATACTGCCGATACACGGCCAAGTTGTCTTCGTTGACGAACCAGCCCTCGCGATAGCGTGGGTCCCCCTGATAGGTGAGTTGGTGCTTGTTGCCCACGTCGTGGTTGCCCGGCGCGTGGTAGATGGGCACCTTCAACTCGGCCAGCAGTCGCTTAATTTCCTCGTTGCCCGGAAGGAAATCGGGCCGCTGGGGAAAGGAAGTGTTGATGTCCCCGCAGTCCAAGACGAAGGCCGGGGCCAGGGCGTTGAGTTGGGCAATAAGTTCCCGGACTCGCTCGTTGTGGGCGTAGCGGCCGTGGCGGTTGGGGGCGGAGATGTGCGGGTCGGCGATGACTGCAAAGAAGAACTCCGGCTCAGGCAGCAGGGTTAGCGCCACTTGACGCGGTGGGCGGGTGGCGGGGGGAAGGGCCGTCCAGCGCTCCTGGGCCAGGAAAGACTCGAAGGCCCGGTTCACCTGCGCGGGCGGTTTGACCCGGTCGTAAATTTTCACCTCATCCAGAACCGCCTCCGCACTTTCCCCTCCGGCCGGGTTGGCTCCCAGGACGAACTCCGCCGCTGAGGGCTCAAACCGCAGGCCCTCTACCTGTCGTCGGCCAACAGCCGCTCCGTCCACAAAGGCCCGCAGTTCGCCCTTGGCCACTTCCCAGGTGAAGGTGAGAAAGTGCCATTCGCCGACGGGCCAGTTGGCGGCGGTGGGGACGATGATTTCGTGGTTTCGCCCCTGGGCATCGGTGAGGCGGAACCGCAGGTCGTTGGCCAGAGCGGTCTTCCAGATGACCAGGCTGTTGGGCGTGTCCGGCCGGCCCCAGCAGAAAAAGCGGTGGTTGCGCCCGTCGGAGTAGGAAATCAGCGGCTGCAGGCCGAACTGGAGGGTGCCCCGGGTGGGTGAAAGGTTCCCGGCAGCGGGATAGCGCAGCACTGCGCCCGTCCGCAATGCGGCCCCCTGTCCACCCTCCTGGGCCACGATATACCTCTCTACGCCGACGGCCTGAGGTGTGCCTTCGCCCCGAGCGAAATCGGCGGTCAAACTGCGGTCGAAACTGGCATGGAATTGCAACCCCGGCTCCTGGGCGAGCAACACCGCCACCAAGAGCAAACCCAGGCCCCAAAATACCCCCGATTTGACTTCGCCCCTTCGCGGTCTATGGTGCATGGTGGGTCTCTTAACCGTTTTCTCGACCAGGCACTTTCCTATTACGGCTCTCAGTGTACAATTAACAGATGCAGCCACCGCTGGCTACCCCGATGCAGGCCACGCCTCTCCCACCGCGATGCAGCCACCGCTGGCCACCCCGATGCAGGCCACACCTCTCCCACCGCGATGCAGCCACCGC
>DTZQ01000564.1 GCA_012961305.1 Armatimonadota bacterium
CCAAAACGGGGCGGGACCTGCCCACCCTGCTGGGCTTTGACGCGGGCAGTTCTGCGGCGCGGGCGGAGATGGAACGGGCGCGGGCCCAATTTGCAGCCGAGCGGCAGCGGTTCGGGGAGTTCCTGCTGGAGCTGCTGAAGGTGGTGGAGCAGCACGCGCCCAAGAGCGAAGTGGTAGCCCTGGGCGACGAAATTGTGGCCCTGACCCGCCGTTTGGACGACCCCTGGGCCCAGCGGTTGCGCATTCGAGTGCTCCTGCACCTGGCCGACGTGCGGGAGGCCCTGGGAGAGTACACCTCCGCCCAGGCGGCCCTGGAGACGGCCCTCAAATTGGCTGCCGAGTTGGAGGATGCAGCGGCCCGCAACCAATGTGTGTACAAATTGGGCACGCTGGCCTATCGGGCCGGAAACTACGAACAGGCATTGGATTACTTCGCCCAGGCGGCCCAGTCGGCCTCCCCGGAAGTGCGCTGGCGGGGGCTGGTGGGTCAGAGCGCGGTGCAGGAGCAGCAGGGGGAGTTCGCCGCTGCTTTGGCCTGCTTGGACGCGGCCTGGGAGGCCCTCCCGCCGGAGGTGCGCGAGGGACCCAGCGCGGCCAAAATTTACATCTTCAGCGCCCGAGTGAACGTCTTTCTGGCCCAGGGCGACTATGTGCAGGCCGAGGCCCTTTCCCGTACCGTGCAGCAGTTGGCACAGCAGGCGGGCGACCGCGGGGCCCAGTTGGAGGAACTGACCAATTTGGCCCTCTGTCGGCTGCGGTTGGGGGATGCGAAGGGTGCCTGGGCCCTGTGTGCTGAGGCCCGCCATCTGCCCGATGCCTCTGCCGACCGCCGCCGCTGGGCGCTGCTGAATGCGGTAGAAGCGCAAGTACACCTGGCTTTGGGAAACCCAGAGGCGGCCCAAGCAAGCGGCGAAGAAGCCCTCCGCGCAGCCGGAGAACTGGGGGAGCCGATTTGTCAGTGGCACGCCCATTTGAGCCTGGGCGACATTTACCTCACCACCGCGCCCCATCGGGCGTTCTACCACTACCAGCAGGCGGTGGAAATCGCCCTCGCCGGACACCTGCGCAAGTACGAAGCGGAGGCTCGACAGCGGCTGGCCCAGTTCCACTTGACGGTCGGGGAGTGGGCAGAGGCCCAGCGACAGGGCCTGCAGGCTTTGGCCCAGGCTCAAGCCCTCCACGCGGCCCACGTCGAAGCCCAAGCCTGGACTACCCTGGCCCAGGTGTACCAGGCCCAGGGCCGTCCGACCGAGGCGGCCCAGGCGGAGCAAGCGGCCCGCGAGTTGGCCCGCCGGTTTCGTTTTGGGTGAGTACCCATCGGGGAACTTTTTCCTGTCTTCCAACGTCAAAGTAAACGGGCGGTTCGAGGGGCGGAAGGAGAAGACCATGAGCAGACTGTTTCCCTATCCCGTAGGCCCCTGGCTGTTGATGCTGCTGCTGGTGATGGGCTGTGGCTCGGACAGCATTACGGGCAACTTGCCCCCGGTCACCGGACGGTTGTACTCCTCTACGGACCCAGACCAGCCAGTTGAGGGAGCCGAGGTTACTCTGATTACGGAGGGAGGCGAGGAATATCGCGCGGTGACTGGACCCGACGGTGCCTTTCAGTTCGACCAGGTGCCAGCAGAGAAGTACACTTTGCACATTCAGCCGCCCCCAGGAGGGCCGCTGGAACTGGAGGCCACAGAACTGCACATTGACGACCGCAACGTTCGGGAACTGGTCATCGGCCTGAAACCCAAAGCGCTGGAGGCTCTGGTAGAATCGCTGGCAATTCAGCCCCGCGAGGTGACGTTGGAACTGCGGCCCGACGCTCCGCCCATCCAGTTCCACGTGACCATTAAAGGCCACAACGTTGACCGTCTCCACCCCACCTGGTTGGTGCGGGGCAGTATTGGAACCATTGACCCCCACGGTCGCTTCACTCCCCAGAGGGTAGGACGGGGCAAGGTAATCGCCCGCCTGGGCCAGTTCCAGGTCGAAGCCATAGTGCGTGTTATCCCGGCCCTCGTCACCGCAGGGGTTGCTGTCCGGCCCACGCCCGCTGGGTCTCATGCCCCTCAGGGGTTGACAACTGTTCGGGGGTATAAGATAACGACCGGTGAGGACCAAGGAGTTAAGGGACGGGAGACCGGAGACCGAAGGCCGGCCAGAAAGCCCCGGTCCCCGGTCAGGCAAAAAGCG
>DTZQ01000565.1 GCA_012961305.1 Armatimonadota bacterium
ACTACCCAGGCCCTTAGCCTCCTCCTGCAACAAGGGTCCGAAATCAGTTTCTTGACCCAGTACGGGCGGCTGAAAGGACGAGTCTTGCCCCTGGAATCCAAAAACCTCCCCCTTCGCCTGGCCCAGTACGAGCGCAGCAAGGATGAACAGTTCAAACTGGCCCTGGCCAAAGCCATCGTCTACGGCAAAATCAAAAATGCCCGCACCTTCCTCATGAAACATGACCGCAGCCACAACGACCTCTCCCTGACCGCCGAAGCCGCCGCCCTGGAAAGTAGCATGCAGACAGTCGCCCAGCAGGACTCCCTCGAAACCGTGCGTGGAGTGGAGGGACAGGCTGCTGCCGTCTACTTCCGCGCTCTCACCCGCATGTTGCGCCGAGCCGTGGATTTCCACGGGCGTACCCGCCAGCCACCCCGAGACCCGGTCAATGCCCTGCTCAGCCTGGGCTATACCCTCCTGGGTAACGAACTGTTAGCCGTGCTCTCCGCCCAGGGCTTTGACCCCTACTTGGGCTTCCTGCATGGCATCAGTTACGGCCGTCCCTCCCTGGCCCTGGACTTGCTGGAAGAGTTCCGCGCCCCAGTAGTAGACCGACTCACCCTGGCCCTCTTCAACCTGGCAGTCCTCACCCCCGACGACTTCCAATCCCATCCCCAAGGTGGAGTGACCCTGAAACCCAAACCCCTGAAACGTTACTTGCGGGAATATGAGGAACACCTCAATCGGCCCTTTAAGAATCCCGCCACCGGACAGCAGACCAGTTTTCGCCGCCTGCTGACTATCCAGGCCCGAAAACTGGCCCGAGTGGTCAAAGAAGGTGGAGAGTATGAGCCGTTCTGGAGTAAGTAAAGGTAGGGACAGGTCAGTAGGTCAATAGGTCCATTGACCCATTGACGATTCCTCCCAGGGAAAGACCATGAGTGACATCTTGCTAAAAACCATGTGCCATCCGACCAACCTGCGGGCGGCCTGGCGGCAGGTGCGCCGGAAACACAGCGTCCCCGGCCTCGACGGGGTGAGCGGGGAAGAGTTCGGACGGGCTGCGGAGCGTCACCTGAAACAGTTGCGCCGGGAACTGTTGGCCGGAGGTTATCGTCCCCTGCCCCTGCGGGGTACGTTCGTTCTCAAAAGGGGCGGCGGATGGCGTTTCGTCGGCATCCCTACTGTGCGCGACCGCATCGCCCAGCGCGCCCTGTTGAACGTGCTCACCCCCATCTTGGAACCAGAGTTCGAGCCCTGCAGTTATGCCTACCGCGAGGGCCGTTCCATTTATCAAGCCCTCAGCCAGGTGCAAGCCTGGCACCAGGCCGGCTTGCACTGGTTGGTGGATGCGGACATTGACGAATGCTTCGACAGCATCAACCGCGACTTGCTCTTTGCCTGCCTGCGCCAGTACATCACCGAACAGCCGATTTTAGACCTCATCCGTGCCTGGGTGGAAGCCGGCACGGTGTACCGAGGCGAGTGGCTCCTCTCCCCGCGGGGCATCCCTCAGGGTGATGTCATCTCCCCGACCCTGTGCAACGTGCTGCTGGACGAATTCGACGAAGCCCTGCTCAAAAAGCGCCGGCGTTTGGTACGCTATGCCGACGATTTCCTCATCCTCGCCAGCACCCGCCAGCGAGCCGAAAAGTTCTTGGAAGAAGCCCGCACCACCCTGGAAGCCCTCGACCTGCGCCTCGACCCCCAGAAGACCCGGATAGTCAGTTTCGAACAGGGCTTTAAGTACTTGGGCACCATCTTCGTACATGACCTGGTGCTGCCCACGGTGCCGATGGAGCGGGAAACGCCCCACGGCGAGCGGCAGGTGATTTACGTACCCGGCTACCCCCAGCCACCACGCCGGCCGCAGGCAAAACTGGAGCCACCTGACCCCCTGGAGCAGGCCGTCAACCGCATCGCCGCGGCCCAAGCGACCGGCAGACGAGTCACCACCGTCGCCGCCGCCCTCCAGCGCGCCTTCCGCCAGCGGGAAGAAAAACGCCAGAAGGAATCCGACCGCCCCCGGCGAAAAATAA
>DTZQ01000566.1 GCA_012961305.1 Armatimonadota bacterium
ACAAAACTTACCACTTGAAGTATAATCGCGCCTACTGGGTGCGGATTGAGGCCTTCGTTCGTTGGGCCCGGGAAACTCGCATTGTGGCGGAGGTGGTTGCTCCCGACCGCCTGGTGGTGGAGACGGAAAACGTAGCCCAGTACGCCCTGACCCCGCCGGAGGCCTTAGTGCCCCGGGGACGGCCAGTAACGGTGGTAACCAATGGCCAGACGAGTTACACCGGCCCCTGGCCGGAAACGGGGGAACTCAGGGTCACCCTGCATCAGTTGCCCACCAACCCGCAGGGCTTGCGCAAGACTCCGGCCCAGTGCGGGCCAGCCCGGGAGACTTTCAACGGGCCCTTTCTGGTGACCTACGGCACTTTAGGAGGGCCGGCTGACGATGCCCGCCTGCGGGCCAACGCGGAGCGGTTCGTGCGCGAATGGCAGGCCTTTGCTGACGGAGTGCCACCCCTGAAGGCCGATGTAGAGGTAACGCCCTCAGAACAGGCCAGGCACCATTTGGTCATTTTCGGAGAGCCATCCACCCACGCCCTACTGGCCCAAGTGGCCGACCGTTTGCCTCTGGGCATTGAGCGCGGACGCTACACCGTGGGGGAGGAGGTGTACGAAGGGCCCAACCTCGGCCTGGTCCTGCTCTATCCCCATCCGGAGCACCCCCAGCGCTATTTGCTGATTAACAGCGGCCTTTTTTGGGGGGAGCCGCTGCCGGTGAACCACAAGTACGACCTGCTGCCTGACTTCATCGTATTCAACGACCAGGTACTCCGCGACGCCCGCGACCCTATCAATCAGCACCTCATCGCCGGGTTTTTCAACTCGCGGTGGGAACTGGAGGAAGCCCTCATCTCGCGGTGGAGGGAGTGAAGTGGCGGAAATTGTCCTGCAAACCTACAACTTGACCAAAGACTACCGCCGCCGGCGGGTGGTGGAGGGGGTCAACCTGACCGTGCGGCGGGGGGATGTATTTGGCTTTTTGGGCCCCAACGGGGCCGGCAAGAGTACGACCATCCGCCTGTTGTTGGGCCTGGTCCGCCCCACGGCCGGCGAGGCGGAACTGTTGGGCATCTCCGTACAGCGACATCCCGTCGAGGCTCGCAAGCGAGTGGGAGCCTTGGTGGAAACGCCGGCCTTTTATCCCTTCCTGACCGGCCGGGAGAACTTGCGGGTGTTCAGTGCCCTTTCTGGAGGGGCCAGTGAGGAGCGAGTGGAGGAAGTGCTTGCCCTGGTGGGCTTAAGTGGACGGGGGGACGACCGGGTGCGGACCTATTCGCACGGCATGAAGCAGCGGCTGGCCCTGGCCCAGGCTCTCCTGCCCGACCCCGAACTCATCATTTTAGACGAGCCCACCTCGGGCCTTGACCCGCAGGGCATGAAGGAGGTACGCGACCTCATCCGACAACTGGCCCAAAGGCAAGGGGTGACCGTGTTTCTCTCCAGCCATTTGCTCTTCGAAGTGGAGCAGATTTGCAACCGCGTGGCCATCATCCACCAAGGCCGCCTGCGGGCCCAAGGGGAAGTGGCTGATTTGCTCCCTCGGGGCCAATATCGGGTGCAGGTGACCGTTTCCGAGCCTCAACGGGCAGCCGCCCTGCTGCGGGAGCAACCTTTCGTCCAAGAAGTGGAGGTCACGGCCGGGGGTGTAGAAGTCGCACTGAGGGGAGACTACGCCGCGGAGGTGAACGCCTGCCTCGTGCAACGGGGTTTACAGGTGTCGGCCTTAGTGCCCCACTACTGCTCACTGGAAGAATATTTTTTGGAATTGGTGCAAGGAGGGAACTGAAAGACGTTTACCTGCCTCAAAATAGAAGTGCTGAAACTGCGGCGCAAGGGTCGGACGTATCTGGGTTTTGTGACCCTGCTGGTCCTGCTGGTCGTTATCGCTGTGGCCCTCAAGCGCAGTCCTTTGGCAGGGGAATTGCGCGAGAGCCTCACTCGCCATTTCATTGTGTTGGGCACGCCTCTGAACGGACCTTTTTACGCCGTGCTGGTCATGCGCACGGTGTTGCGGTTGGTGCCCTTTTTCGTGGCTTTAGTGTGCGGAGAAATTGTGGCCGGGGAGGCGGCCGAGGGCACTCTGCGGGCGGTGCTGGCCCGTCCCCTTTCCCGGACGCGGCTGCTGACCGCCAAGTTTCTGGTGGGCTTGGGCTACACCGCAGTCCTGGTGGCCTTTCTGGCCGTAACCAGTTTGGGATTGGGCTGGGCCTTTCTGGGGCGCGGAAGGCTGCTGTTGACCGGCCCTCTCCTTATGGGCAGCGACCATCCAATGGTGTGGCTCCTGTCGGAAGGGGAGGCTTTAGTGCGTTTGAGCCTGGCTTACCTGTTAGTGATGTGGGGCACCTTTGTGATTGCCGCCCTGGCTTTTCTGTTTTCGACCCTGACGGAAAACACGCTGGGGCCGGCCATCGGCGCCTTGGCCATCGCCATTGGCTTCTGGACTTTGGAGACCATCGGTTCGACCTTGGAACTGATGGGTACGCCTTCCCCCGCGTTGGAGCAACTGCGGCCCTATCTGTTCACCACCTACACCGACGTCTGGGAAGAGATGTTCAGCGAACCTATTCCCTGGGCCAAGGTAGTCAAGTCGGCAGCGATATGCGGAGCACACACTTTGGGTTTCTTCGGCCTGGCCTGGCTAATTTTCCAGCGCAAGGACGTGACCTGTTGAGGGTGGGATAGGGGGAGGAACCCTGGGAACTTATGCGAATTGAGATTCGTTACGGAAGGGGCAAGGCCGGTGGAGAGGGGCACGCCACCGGTGCACGGCTGAAAGGAGGTTTGCTCATGAGACACATCCTTTTTGCTATGGCCGTGCTGTTTGCTGGCCTCACAGTTTCCTCTGGGGCCGGAGGACGGAGGCCCAAACCAATAACGGAGAAAGTTACCTTTTCCAGTCGGGGGGAGACAGAAGTACAGTTAGAGGGTGTTTTCTCCTACCCACAAGGGGTGGCAAGCGCGCCGGGAGTAGTACTGTGTCACCCTCACCCTCTATATAATGGTTCCATGAAAGATTTTGTCATTGTGAGCCTGGAACAGGAACTTTTGCGCCACGGTTTTGCTACCCTGCGGTTTAATTTCCGGGGGGTAGGGAACTCCACGGGCAAGTTTAACCAAGGGGTAGGCGAGGTTCGCGATGTGCTGGGAGCCTTGGCTTACTTGCGCACACGCCGGGAGGTGGACGCAACGCGCCTCTATGTGGTGGGTTACTCCTTCGGAGCCCGGGTGGGATTGGCAGCGGTGGCTGAGGACGAAACTGTACAAGCCTATGTGGGCATCGGTTTTCCCCTAAGCGTGGAAAATCGCACTTGGGACCCAGCCGAGTTAATACGTCGCGCCACGGCCCCCCTGTTGTTCATCAGTGGAGACCGCGACCAGTTCAGCCGCCCGGCTGACCTGCAGGCCCTCATCCCCCTTGCTCCCCAGCGGGTTCAGGTACAGGTGATAGAAGGGGCCAGCCACTTCTTCTTGGAACCCAGCCCCCGTGCCCCTCAGGGTCAGAACGTCATTTATGAAGTAGCCCAGCATACAGTGCAGTTCCTCAAATCCCAGGCCGCTGGTGGGTCTGCCCGGCGGCGGTAACTCCCCCTTGACAAGTCTGTCCCCTTGGGGCTATAATTGGGTAAATGTAACTGCTCAGGCGGTCCTCAGTCCTCAGCACCGGCTTAAAGGACCGAGGAGTGAGTCGGGGGTACTGAGTCCCTCAGCACTCAGTACTGGTGAAGGAGGGGGGTGAGGGCTGAGTAATTACGGGTAAACC
>DTZQ01000567.1 GCA_012961305.1 Armatimonadota bacterium
AAAAAGGCTTCCTTAGACCAATGTCCCTACGTGAGCGAAGAGGCCAAGGCTGCCTTGGAGGGCGCTTCTGCCCCGCCCATCCGTCTGGTCACCATTGGTAGGGGAGAGAACAAACTGGAAATTGGCAATGAAACGGTGCTCTTCCGCCATGAGGAAACTTTCTACCACCCCACGGGTGTGGCCATTGAAGTGGCCGATGACCTGACCGATGAGGAGTTGGAAACTGCTTTGGAGCGCATCAATGGTTTGCGCTTTGAGCGGGTAGGCACCACTATTGAAATTGACCTGGTGGCCTTGCGCAATACCAGTGGCGACCCTGCCCGGTTCCGACAGGTGGTGGAAAAGGCCGTAGCCAGGTCTCGTTATCCCCTAATCCTGATGAGCGAAAGGGCTGAGGCTCTGGCTTCGGCCTTGGAAGTGGCTAAGGATGGGAAACCGCTGTTGTACGCGGCCAACCGAGATAACTACGAAGCCTTCGCTGCCTTGGCCAAAGAAAATGCCTGTCCTCTGGCGGTCTGTGGAGGGGGATTGGAGGAACTGGCAGACCTTACCCAGAAAATTACTGCCTTGGGGGTACAGGATTTGGTGTTAGACCCCGGCTCGCGGGAATTGGCCCAAATGCTGGCTGATTTCACTAAAATTCGGCGCGCGGCCCTGCGCAAAACTTTCCGCCCCCTGGGTTATCCCACTATTGCCTTTGCGGCCGACGGCGACCCCTATCAGGAGACAATGTGGGCTGCTACTTTCGTGGCCAAGTACGCGGGCATTGTAGTCATGAAGGGCACCGAACCCTGGCAAATCCTGCCCGTGCTGACCGCTCGCTACAACATCTACACCAATCCGCAGAAACCCATTCAGGTAAAGCCGGGCGTGTATGAAGTGGGGGAGGCCAATGAGAACTCGCCCGTGTTGGTAACCACCAACTTCTCCCTGACTTACTACACCGTGGAGGGGGATGTGGAGGCCAGCCGGGTCCCCAGTTACATTGTAGTGGTGGATACGGAAGGAACCTCAGTGCTAACGGCTTATGCTTCGGAGAAGTTGACCGCAGAGAAGGTTGCGGAAATGTTGCAGCAGGAGGGAGGTGTCAAAGACAAAGTAGCCCATCGGAAGGTCATCATTCCCGGATTGGTGGCGGTGATGACCGCCAAACTGAAAGAAGCCTCCGGCTGGGACGTAATTGTCGGCCCCCGCGAGTCCTCAGGGATTCCCAAACTGTTGCGGGCTTGGGCTTAGGCTGGTCAAGCATGAGCAGTGGCGAAGGGGAATGGGCAGGGGAGCGGTTTCACCCCTTGCTGCAAAGTGAAAGACAAGGAATGTAGCCGGGAGAGAAAGGGAGTGAGTGAGAACCAATGTGAAATAGCCTTCCTTCCTGCCGGAAAGGCAACCCAAGTGCCGCCGGGTACTACAGTTTTAGAGGCCGCCCGGCGGGCAGGAGTGTATATTACCAGCATTTGCGGCGGCGAGGGGACCTGCGGGAAATGTCGGGTAATTGTCCACCGGGGGGAGGTGGAAACTAAGCCCACGGCTCACCTCACCCCGGAGGAGGTGGAAGAAGGTTATGTGCTGGCCTGCCAGGCCCAGGTGCGCAGCGACTTGGTGGTAGAGGTGCCCTTAGAATCCCGCTGGGAGGGCCGGGCCCTGCTGGCTGATATAGATGTCATTCGCTTTGGACAGATTGCTCCCCCTCGGCCGGGAACGCGACCTTACCGCGACGACCCTCTGGCTAAGAAGGCTGCCTTGCGTCTCTCCCCTCCTACCCTGGCCGACAACCTCAGCGATTTAGATAGACTTTGGCGGGAGGTTGACCGCCACTTCGACCGCCCATTGAAACAAATGGATTTAGAGACCCTGCAGCGGCTTCCCCATCTGCTGCGGGAGAATGATTGGCAAGTTACGGTGACTTTGGGGCAGAGATGTTGCTCGGTGATGGAAGTCCTCGATTTGGAACCAGGCGACACCTCTCACCGCAGTTATGGAGCAGCCGTAGACGTGGGTACTACTACCTTGGTGGTGCATTTGGTTGATTTGACCACGGGCCAAACGGTAGGCAGCCGGGCCAAGTACAACTCCCAAATTCGCTACGGGGAGGATGTCATTTCCCGCATAATCCATGCCACGCAAGAGAAGGAGGGGCTGACCGAGTTACAGTCCTGTGTGGTCAGAGACCTCAATCAACTGTTGAGGGCTTTGACTGAGGAACGGGGACTTTCGCCGCGGGATGTCACTTATGTGGTCTGTGCGGGCAATACTACTATGATGCATTTGCTGCTGGGGCTGGAAGTAGCCCACATTCGGCGGGAGCCCTACATCCCCACTGCCTGTTGCCCGCCAGTCATTCGAGCGGCGGAGGTGGGTCTGCGCATTCACGAACGGGGTTTGCTCCGCTGCCTGCCCGGCGTGGCGGCTTATGTAGGGGCGGACATCACGGCCGGAATTTTGGCCTCCGGGCTACATCAGAGTTCTGAACTGGCCCTCTACTTCGACATTGGAACCAATGGCGAAGTGGCCTTGGGCAACGCAGACTGGTTGGTGTGCTGTTCCGCTTCGGCCGGGCCGGCCTTTGAGGGGGGAGAAATGAAAAGCGGGATGCGGGCAGCAGAGGGAGCCATCGAAAAGGTCAGCATTGGCCCAGATGGACGGGTGCTCTATCAGGTCATCGGCAACGGGAAACCACGCGGGATTTGCGGTTCAGGATTGATTGACTGCGTAGCGGAGTTAGTGCGTACCCACTACGTAGACCGGGCAGGGCAGTTCAATCGGGAGCAACTGGGCCCTCGCTTGCGCGAGGAAGAATACGAATTGGAGTTTGTATTGGCTCCCGCAGAGGAAAGCGCCACGGGACAAGATGTGGTAGTAACCCAGAGTGATTTGGATGTGTTCATTCGCTCCAAAGGGGCCGTGTACACCGCGGCCGAAAGTCTAATCTCCCGTTTAGGCTGCGAGTTCAGCGAGGTGGAGCGGGTGTACATCGCCGGCGGGTTTGGCAATTACCTGGACATTCGCAACGCCATTACCATCGGTCTGATGCCGGACCTCCCCCTGGAAAAATTTACTTTCATCGGCAATGCCTCCCTGGCTGGCGCCAAGATGTGCCTCCTCTCTCAGGAAGCGCTGGAGGAGACGGAACGCATTGCTGCCAAGATGACCTACTTTGAACTGAGCACGGACCCGAAGTTTATGAACGATTTCGTTTCTTCTCTATTCCTACCCCACACGGATTTGGAAAAATTCCCCTCGGTGGCGAGACAGATGGGGTAATTAGAGAAGGGAGGTAGAGGAAAATGGCGGTGACCATTGCGATTTCAGGGAAAGGTGGTACGGGAAAGACGACCTTAGCCGCGCTGATTATCCGTCATTTTAAGGAGCGGGGCCGCACGCCTATTCTGGCTGTGGATGCAGACCCCAATAGCAATCTTCATGAGCAGTTAGGACTGCAGGTTAGAGAAACCTTGGGCGATATTCGAGAGGAAACCATGGAGAGCATCTCTAATTTCCCGCCGGGCATGACTAAGGAAGCCTATCTTAACCTGCGCATTCAGGAATGTGTGGTGGAGGCGGAGGGTTTGGATTTGCTGACCATGGGCCGACCGGAAGGGCCGGGCTGTTACTGTTATGTAAACCACTTGTTGCGGGGGTATTTGGACAGTTTAAGCAGGAACTATGCGGCCATTGTCCTGGACAACGAGGCAGGAATGGAACATTTGAGCCGACGCACCACGCAGAACGTTGATTTTCTGTTCATTGTCAGCGAGCCTTCGCCGGTGAGTTTGCGTTCTGCACGGCGGATTTATGAGTTAGCGTGCAATCTCAAACTGAAGGTGGGAAAGGCCTATTTGGTGCTCAACCGCACGGAGGGAGAACTAACTGAAGCCCAGCGCGCCCTTATCGCTGAGGGGGGGGTGGAATTACTGGGAACGATTCCCAATGATGCGACTGTGGAATCCTTTGGCCTGGCGGGACGACCCCTATGGGCCTTGCCAGGGGATTCACCGGCCGTAAGTGCGGTGGGAACCATGTTGACCTCGCTGGGCTTGTGAAGGCCTTGGTTTTTGGGAAATGAAAAGGGGTGTCAAATCTGTAAACGAAGGAGGGTAGCCAATGCCCTTACCAGACCTTACGGAAAAGTGGAGCGGTAGTATCCACACGGTGAAAATCGGGGCTACGCCTGAGGAGGGCGGCACTCGCGCTTACAGCATTGAGGTGGGAGGGGAGACCGGTTTGCCGTTTCTGAACTTTGAGGGGGAGACACCTCATCGGCCCGTCGTTGCGATGGAGGTGTTGGACATCGAGCCGCCCGAATGGCCCGCGGCTTTGCTTGAGCCTTTCGGAGAGGCGGTGAAGAACCCCGTGGACTGGGCGAGAAAGTGTGTGGAAGAGTTCGGGGCCGACCTTATTTGCTTGAAACTTCAGGGGATTCATCCTGATTTTGGCGATGCTTCTCCTCAGGCAGCGGCGGAAACGGCCCAGGCGGTGAAGGAAGCCGTAGATGTACCCCTTATCGTCTGGGGCTGTGACGATGATGAGAAGGACAATGCGGTGTTACCGGTTGTCAGTCAGGCCTTGGCCGGCGAACGGGCCCTGTTGGGCACAGTTAAAGAGGACAACTACAAGACCCTTACCGCCTGCTGCCTGGCTGATGGTCACAACCTCATTGCCGAATCGCCCCTGGACATCAACATCGCCAAGCAGGTCAATATCCTGGTTTCCGACATGGGTTTTCCGCCGGAACGCATCGTAATGTACCCCACCACGGGTGGTTTAGGTTATGGCATTGAGTATGCCTATTCCATTCATGAGCGGGGCCGTTTGGCTGCCCTGTCGGGGGATGTTATGATGGCTATGCCCATTATTTGCCTGATTGGGGCGGAGGCTTGGCGGGCCAAGGAAGCCAAGGCTGAGGATGAAGAGGTGCCCCAGTGGGGCCCCCAAGGAGAGCGCGGACCCATGTGGGAAACCATTACGGCCACGCTCCTGCTCCAAGGAGGGGCAGATATCCTGGTCATGCGTCATCCTAAGGCTGTAGCGGCTGTGCGGCAGTACATTGAGGCGCTGACCCAATGACCCGGTCTGAAATCTGGGCTTTAACCCAAGGAGGGTGTGACCTATGCTTATCATCGGCGAACGCATCAACGGTATGTTCAAAAACGTCCGGGAGGCCATTCAGAGCAAGGACAAAGGGGCCATTCAGGATTTAGCCCGACGACAGGTGGAGGCTGGGGCTTCCATGCTGGACGTGAACGTAGGCCCCGCCTCTGACCAGCCTCAGGAGGCAATGGTGTGGTTGGTAGAAACCATTCAAGAGGCTGTGGATGTGCCCTTGTCCCTGGACAGTGCCAATCTGGACGTAGTCCGGGTGGGCTTAGAGGCCCGCGAAGGCCGTAAGTCCCTCATCAATTCTACCACTGGCCATCAGGAGAAACTGGACCAGTACTTTCCCCTGGCCAAAGAGTACAATGCTTCCCTCATTGGCCTGACCATTGATGAAAGTGGTGTGCCCAGCACAGTGGACGGCCGGGTGGAAATTGCCATGAAAATCCTGGCCGCTGCGTTGGAGCATGAATTCCCCCTGGAGGAACTCTACATTGACCCCATCGTGCTTCCTGTGAATGTGGCTCAGGACCAATGTCCTCACATCTTGCAGGCCCTCAGCCAGTTCCAAATCCTCTCCGACCCCCCACCCCATACGGTTGTGGGCTTGAGCAATGTTTCCCAGCGGTGTCAGGAGCGCTCCCTCATCAACCGTACCTATTTGGTGATGTGCATGGCCCATGGCCTGGACGCGGCCATTGTGGACCCCTTGGACAAAAACCTCATGGACGCCATGATTACGGCAGAACTGCTGCTGAACAAGAACATTTATTGTGATTCCTTCTTGGAAGCCTACCGAAAATCCATGGCTGCTGGCTGAGAGATTCCCCCTGGCGAGGCTTAGAGGAGGTGTGGCTCCAATGGATTAGGGCTTTATCCGTTTGGCTCCGGTGTAGATGTTCATGCGGCGACCCCGCACAAAGCCGATGAGCGTCAAACCTAAACTCCGGGCATACTGGATGGCTACATCAGTGACAGCACAGCGGGAAACCAAGATGGGAACTCGGTGACGAACGGCCTTGAGAACTATTTCGGAGGTGAGCCGCCCGCTGCTGAGGAGAACTTTGTCTTCGGTGGAGATGCGCCGCAGCAGACATTCGCCCAGCACCTTATCCACCGCATTGTGCCGTCCGAGGTCTTCATGCACTAAAAGAAGACCGGCAGGAGAACCCAAAGCCGCGCTGTGCACGGCGCCGGTCTGGCGGAACAGTTCCGCCTGCTGTTCCAGTCCTTTCACCAATGCTCGTATCTGTCCGCTGGCCAGGGTAAACTTAGATTCGACCCTCGGCAGACCCAGAAATCCGCGGTGATGGCGAAAGGTAACTCCCCGCCCGCAGCCAGAGGACAGTACCGGCGCCAGCGTTTGAAGTGTTTCCAAACGCTCAGAACGGGTGCTCTCTACCTGCACGAATCCCTTCTCCGGGTCTACTTCCACCGTTAGGAGGTCATCCGCACTTTCCAACAGACCTTCTGCGAAGAGGAACCCAACGGCCAGATAATCCCAGGCCGTTGGCGTGCAGGAAAGAGTAGCAATTTCGACCCCGTTCAGAAAAATGGTCAGAAAAGCCTCCCGGGCTACCTGGTCTTGCTCAACGGCGGCCCTGCCTTCGCGAACGCGCCGCAGGATAACAGATGTAAGGGGTTTCTTCATGGCTTTTACTCTCAAGGAAGGGTTGTTCATTTTGTACAACGTATCTGCGGCTTGAAAGTTCCCTTTTCCCGACAGGAGAAGGAATGACCGGGTGGAAGGAGAATTATGGAAAAAGAGATGTGTCTCTTGCCACAGGTGTAAGCAGTTAGGAGGGAGACTATGGGTGCAGGAATGTCAGAGGGCTGCAAGTGAGCCCCCAAACCCATGGTTCGAGAGAGGAGTTTCGGCAAAGAGCCGCCGAAAGATGAGCGGAAGGAGGGAAAAGTACAATGTCTGAAGTGAGCGAAACGGAAGTCAGAGAACGCGCCTTTCTCGGTCCGGCGGAGCAGTTTTTCTACTTGGCCGAGCGGATAAATGAAATTAAAACCGACCTCTCCGAGGACCTGCGAGAGGTGAAACAAGAACGGGCCTACTTGGAACGCAAAATTGAAACCGTACATGCAAAGTTGGAGGAGCGGATTGAAGGGGTACGCACGGAGTTGAAAGCGGACATTGAAGGGATACGCATGGAGTTGAAGGCGGACATTGCAGGGTTAGACGAAAAAATTGAAGAGGTACGCACGGAGTTGAAAGCGGACATTGCAGGGATACGCACGGAATTGAAGGC
>DTZQ01000568.1 GCA_012961305.1 Armatimonadota bacterium
CCAAGGGCACCTCCACCGGGGTCAGGGTGCCCAGTTCCGCCGGTTCCACCGTCCAGGTGATTTCCGCTTCGGGCATCATTTGACCCGCTCCATTGATGGCTACTGCCACCAAGAGCCGCTCTTCCCCGCCGCGCAATTCCAGCCGGCGAGGGAACACCCGCAGGTGGGCAACTTCCTCATCAGGAACCACGGTGACCTGGGCAGAAGCGGAAAGGGTGTCATTGAGGGTGGCCACCACTTGTCCCGTGCCCACGTGAGTACCGATAAAAATGCCCTCGCGGGAGACCACACCGACCGGCGGTTCCCCTTCCGGCCCGGTGACCGTCCAGGTGGGATGCACATGGAGGAGCCGTCCGGCGGCGTTGCGCACCAGGGCCCGGAAGCGGATGCTTTCCTGTACCCCCACCGTAGCGGAGGCCGGCCGCAACTCGATGGAGGCTGGTTCCCGCGAAAGGGCCGAGGGCAGGAGGGTGATGTCCATCTCCACCACTTGCCCCTCGGGAATGGTCAAATCCAAACGCACCCCTTCGTACGGAGAAGAACCCTCCGGCAGTTTAACTACCAGCGAAATTGGCCCCTCGGGCAGGCCGGTCAGTTGGTAGGAACCGTCCTCTGCGGTGACTACTGCTTGCCCCGTGCCCAGCACCTCCACAATGGCCCCGGCTATGGGCCGAGAGGGGTCTGAAGCATCCACCACTCGTCCCCGCAGCCCCGCGGCCTCATTTCCCCCCGGCACTTCAGGTGCAGTCCCGCTCCCCCCACAGCCAGCCAACCAAAGGGCCAAACAACCCCCTAAGAGAAGGATGAAAATTTGCCTTGGTCGCATAGCCTTTCTCCCTTATGTCTCCGCAGTAAAAGAGCAGTTTACAGTTGTTATTGTTTTACCCGGTGGTCTAAGCCCTTAAACACCAGGAATCGGGCCCCGTTCGGGTAAAGGGTCAATTGACCATTTTGAACTCCCTCCGTGCACTCTGGGCTTCGATGGTTTGCTCCAAACCTCGCTCGGAGAAGCAAAATGAGTCACATTCGCAGTGTACAACCTTGCCCCTTCGGGCACCTCCAGCAAGATAATCACATCCGCCAGTCGCCAACCGTTGCGCTGGCTGCCCGTCGGAGAGTACTTCGGGTAAGGGGCAGGGCCCAATCCTTCCTGAACCAAGCGTTTCAGGGAAGGGGGATGTGGGGCCAGAAAATGGCGCAGGCTACGGCTACTCGCTCCTCAATTCAGCCTTGACTGAGCACTACTCCGTCTCCTGGCGGCGGGTGTCCAGTTTCACCACGGCGTGGGCCTCGTTTTCGGCCGCGTCCCGCGCCCGCAGTTCCAGTTCCAGGGCATATTCAGCACTCTCAATGGTTCCCAAATCCAGGGTCACGTCTTCGTAGGGGGAGTCGAAAATGCCGTCCGCGGCGATGAGGGCCGTCCAGTCCCGGGTAATCGTTGTTTCTTTTTCAGGCCGTTTCAGGGTCAGTTGGAACCGATATTCCGCGCTGGTGAGGTGAGTCGTCGCGTCGTTGAGGGTTATCCGCAGGCGCACTGGCTGGCCCTGAGCCTTTTTGATGGCCGTCTGCACGCGCTCCGGGAAAAGCAGGATGACCGGCTCGGTGTTGTCCACAGCGAAAGGCTCGGTAATGACTTCAACGCTCTGGGGGTCGTCGGGATTGCTGGTGCGGTCGGAAGCGACGACTTTGAGGCGATAGTGCCCATCGGGCACCTTCGTGGTGTCCCACTCCAGGCTGGCTTTGGTCAGGGGCTTTTCCTTTTCCGGGACCGGTTTTTCCTCCTTTGCCGCTTCCGCCCGGCCCGGAGGGGCCTTCTCGGCTTTTTCCTCCTTGGGGGCCTCGCCCTTTCCTTCCGCGACGGCTACCACCTGGCCACCTTTCCCCTCCCCGGCTGCCCACTGGACAGCACTTTCGGCCGGGCCTTCGGGAGTTGGACGGGGGGACGAGGGTTCCTCTTTCTTTTCTTGTTGTTTCGCCGGCTGTTCTTCTTTCTGCTTGCTCGGCTGCTCCGCCGCCTTTTCCTCTCGACCTTTTTCGCCTATCTTGGTCCAGGTCACCCCGTCGTCGGGGGAGTAAAATACCTCATAGGTCAAAGTGTCCTTGTCCGGGTCTTCGGCTGACCAACGCAGGGTTACTTTGCCCGCCAGGGCTTGGCCCGTTTTAGGCTCCTTGAAGGTCAATTTCGGGGGTTGGTTGAAAGTGCGGTAGAACACCTGTACGCGCCGCAGGATGGCCGGCCCCTGCCCGCTGGCGTAGAAGTTGGCGCGGTACTGAATGTACCGGCCGGGGGGGCTGGCGATAGGGCTGCCGTAGTCGGCGGCGTAGGGCGGTGACCAATCGCTCCAGCCCTCATCGGGCAGGGCCGTGTTCCCCGTGCGGGTCTGGAAGGTGATTTGAGTGCCCGGAACTGGGGCTCGCTCCCAGCGCAGCAGGCCCCACCGCGCCACTGTACCTGCATCGTGCACTGGCGAGAGGTAGGTGCCCTGTCGCCCTCCGTCCAAGTTCAACCGCAGCACCCGCCCCGAACCAGCCGTGGTAGCAAACAGAGGGCCTTCGCCCCTGCGGGCCAAATGCAGCACATAGGGCTCCTCAGGCTCGTACAGCAAGGACACCGTTTCGTCGGGAGCCAGACGGTACACTTTGCCTTCCTCCCCTGTGCCCACGTACACGTTGCCCGCCGCATCGGCCAGGAGCGCGTAAATGTGTTTCTCTTTCACCTCGAGCACCCGCTTGGCCATGCCCTGAGGGGTTATTTTGTACACCCGGCCTTTGGGCGTGCCACCCGCGTAGACGTTGCCCTGCCGGTCCACGGCAATACTCAGCACCGCCGTCTGCGGCATTTCAAACAGCGACCGGGCGCCAGCCGCCGGGTCCAGGCGGTACACTTTGCCCTTCGGATAGGTGCCCAGGTACACGCAGTTGTCTGGCCCCACGGTTAGGGCTAACACGTGTCGGTCAGGGGCCTGAAAGACCTCCTCGAACTCCCCCTGGGGGGAAATGCGGTACACTCGTCCTTCGGGGCCCGTTCCGGCGTAGAGTTGGCCGGTATGGCCTGCGGCCAGGGCCCACACGTAGAGGACCGGCAGGGTCACCAACTTGCTTACCTCGCCTTCTGCCAGGCGGTAAACGGTTCCCGAAGGAATGCCGGCGAAGTAAACCGTGTCTTCGTGGATGGCGACTGCGTGCACCCCTACTTCGTCGCCGTCGAAGACCTCGGTGGTCTCTCCATTGGGGGCAATACGGAACAACTTGCCTTCCGCCCAACTGCCCACGTACACGTTCCCGGCTGCATCTACCGCCTGCTGCCAGGCGCGGGCGCAGGGCGGCTGGGCCAGGGGTTCCACGGCTGGGGCCAGTACCACTTCTCCCTGCCCGCTCAGGTAGGTTCCCTCGAACTCTCCGGTGGCGAAGTCCTCCTTGCTGGTCTGCACCCAGGTTTTGGGGGGACGGGCCAGAGGTTTGCTCTTGGCCTTTTTCTTTTTCCGCTCCTCCAGGGCCTCTTCCGGCAGTTGGGGCGGAGTGAAGTCCAACTTTTCCACCTCCTCCCAGGTGGGCATCTCCGGCGGTTCCTCCGGCTTTAACTCGTCCGTAACGTCTGGCGGAGGGGAGGGTTCCTTTTCGGGAGTCCCTTCTTTTTCCTCTTCGCGAGGGGCTTCCTCTTTTTTCCTCTCTGGTTCCTCCCGCTGCTCCTGTTCCCCCACCTCTGCCGGCCAATAGTGCACCACTGGGGGGGCAGTTGCTAAGGGGGGCCTAAGGGGGGGAGATTCCCCAGCCGCACCGAGGATAACCATAGCCCGCTCGGCCACACCCTCTTGGCGGGGAGCCCCTTCGGG
Organism: Armatimonadota bacterium; assembly: GCA_012961305.1. GTDB lineage: Bacteria > Armatimonadota > UBA10988 > UBA10988 > DTZQ01 > DTZQ01. The sequence goes on from DTZQ01000568.1 coordinate 3,834, forward strand.
ACGGACGGTAGGGGGTTTGACCTTATCCTTCTCCTTCGTTTCCACCTTCAAGGTAAGCAGGGCGGCGCCGGATACAATCCAATCCAAGTCCAGGGCCTGTTCGACTACATCGCGGATGAGCCGCACGTGTCCGGTGTGGGAGGCCCGCAGGACTTGGCTGAAGGGAACTGGCAGGTCGGGCAATTGGTGCCCCTCTATTTCCAGTCCCACCGTGGGCCGCACCATTTCCACCAGCAGTTGGTTGTTGCGCTCTCGGGCCTGAATAAGGGCCAGCATTTGCTCCAGAGAAGTCGGTTTGGGGTCCACTTTGCCCAACCGCCGTTTCAGGTAGGCTGCACTCTGGCCCCCTATCAGGCCGATAGTGAGGCGACCTTCGGGGGTGTTCTCCGGCACGGTGAGGGTGATTTGGCGGAGTACTTCTGGCTCGTTGTAGGGCTTGAGGTACACGCTCAGTTGGATGGTGTCGCCCGGCTTGACCTTCTCCCGGTCGGCAAAGGCGCGTTCAACTGTGGCTGTGCGCCGTTCTGGGAGCAGTTCCACAGCGGCTTTGACCTCCTCCACCTCCACCTCGCGGAAGGGGTTGTCGGACAGGGTTTCCAAGATTTGCGCCAATTCCCCTACGGGGCTGGAGCCTCCTAAGAAGATGAAAAACCCGCCCCCGGCTTTGGCGGGGAAGAGGTTCTCCCGCTCGATGGGCGGTAGGCCCTTAGGCTTAACCCACAGGCGCATCCGCGTAATCCCTTCGGGATTGGAGGGCACAACGCTGTCTATGGCTCCCGAGAGCAGGCTGTACATCAGGCCCGCAGTGAAATCGCGGTGCCGAATGACTTCCATTCGGTAGTCCCGCTCCAAACCCCGCTCTCGGTCCACCACGGCGAAATTGGCCGGCACCATAGGGGCCTTTTCTCCCAAATGCCCGCCCACGCAGGTGAGGCGGTCCTGGATGACGCGGCCTATTTCCTCCAGCGGGGCCGCGAACTTGAAGGAGAAACTCAAACTGGGCAGGACGCCTAAGACGTAGGCACTGGTCAGGGGGAACTCCACCTCGCCCAAGCCCATGAAGGGGTGGCCGAAAGCCAACACCAAATCTTCGTCTAAATAGGTCAGGGTGCCGATGGCGGTCATTTCAACGTCCCCCCGGGCCAACTGCACCCCTACCGCCGCCCCCGGCTCCAGAACAGGCTGGGCGTCTGGGGGCGGGTCAGCAAAACCACCCGCGGCAATGGGGACGACGTTGTACGGCTCCAGCAGTTTCTCCAGGTAGCGCATTCCCACCCGACCCAAACCGGTAACCATCAGCGGAGTGGCTACGGGGGTGAGCACCATTGTACCGGGCGCGTGCAGGTGGGCGGCCTCCTCGAGGTTGGGGGCCACGACCGCTTCCCGGATGAGTTGTCCCTCAATCCGCAGCGGGCCTCCGGCTACCCGCAGCCGGCCCGTGGCTCCGCCGCGGGAGCGGGTTTCGCCCGTGCGGACGCGGGGGAAATCCTGGGGCGAATAGGCTTCCAGCATTTCGGCAATGGGGGTCACCCCGGCGATGGGCACTTTGGCGAAGGACCAAGCGTAGGCCACAGCCCCGATGAGTTTCCCCTCCACGAAAATCGGCGTGCCGCTCATGCCCTGAAGGATGCCCAACTCCCGCTCTACAATCGGCCCGGAGTCAATGCGTACCAGAATCAAATCGCTGGCAAAGTCCCACTTCTCCAGCACGCCGACGATGGTTACTGCAAACCCCTCGATTTTCACCCCCTCGAACACCGTACGGCCCACGCCCTTCATGCCGGGACGCAGTTCCTCCACGGCCATGATTTCCGGCGCGGCCGCCAGCCGGTTCAGTCCTACCCCCAATATTAGCAGCCCCCAACTGATGATTTGGCCCCCAGTTAGTCTGTACCTCATGTTTCCTCCTCCAGAACCGTTTTGACCTCAATCCGCAAACGCAGGGCGGAATCGACCGCTACTGGGTTGCCCTGGGCGTCGGCGACTTCAAAGGGCATCAGGATTCGCAAGTTCACCGTCAGGGGCCCGCTGGCCTCTACCACTACGCCCCGCGGGTAGGCGAAATAAGTGGTCATGGTTCCCGCAATTTTGCCCTTGAAGTCCACCGGCCCCATTCCGCCCAGTTCGCCTTTGAAGGTCACCGGCATCTCAAAAGTGGTCACCACTTTGGCGCAGGGTTCGCCCCGCCTTTCCCCCAGTTCCGTCAAATGTGAACGGACGCGGGCAGTGAGGATGGTCCCGTCCGGCAGGACTAAAGGAGCCTCCTCGCCCCATTCCTCCCCCAGGGTTAAATCCTTCTCCGGGAAGCCCACCGTACGCATAGCATTCAAGAGGCGCCCGAAGTCGAAAGGCAAACCCAGCAGGTTAGAGGGGGGTACGCTCCGCTCCGGCGGAATTGAAGTTTGGAAGCGGACAACCTTCCCGCGGGCGGTCAGGGTCATCACGAAATCCTGTTTGGGCAGGGGCACCTCCTGCACCTGCTCGTTAACCCGGTACTGAACCTTGCCCGAGAGCACCCGCGCTTCAATTTCGTAAGCATCCTCGGCTGGGAGGTGGCGAAGGATTTTCCATTCCTCGCGGCCCTCGCCGGTTATCTGCACCGGCACAGCCTGGTTGCCGAACAGGGGTGAAATCAGTTCTCCCTCGCCGCGGAATTCGTCCCTGTAACGCAGCGTTTGCCCTACGGGCAACTGATGTCGCAGGGTCACCGCCCATGCGCCCGTGGCGGCCAACCCCAACAGGCAAAGCCAACTTAATCGCCTTCGTTTCATTCGCTACTCCTTTTGCAGTATGGTCTTCAAATTGACACGCATTTTAGTGGCTATTTCCAACGGTTCCGCGCCCAAACGTGCGGCTTCCGGTGGCGGTTCGGCCCGCATTTTCATCGCGTAGGAAATCTCCCCCACATGGGCCACATCGTAGCCCTCCCGGTAGGCGAAGTAGAGGGTCAAATTGCCCGACAGGTGACCGCTAATGGTCATGGGCACGACTTGTTTCCCCTCCAGAGGGGCCTCACTCAGGGGTACAGTAAAGATGGTTTTAATCTCCGCACAGTCGTAGCCCATCACTTTCACCAGCCGCACCAGTTGGGAACGAATGTCCACCGAAACGCTGTGTTTGGCAGAGAGTTTGATGTGGGCGGTATCCGTCCAGGTGGCGCCGAGTTCGACCGGCTGAGCCGGAAAGAGTAAGTTGTCGTACACCCGCTGCAGGATTTCAAAGGGATTGTCAACGGGTGCGGTTAAGTCAGACTCTTCCCCCTCCTCTTTTTCCAAATCTTTGCGGCTCAGGACCTGCCCCCGGGCGTCTAAGCGTACCAGTTCCCGACTGGAGGGGACTTCCTCCTCTTTGGTGTCGCCATTGTGAATGGTAGTCATGCGCCCGGATACGGTCCGGGTCAGCAACTCGAAAACGCTGTCCTCTACCTTGCTTACTTCCTGCTCGTAGATGGATTCTGACTTGATTTGCACTCGGTCCTCCCCGCGCGGGGTTACACGGAGGGTGGCAATCAGGGCCCAGTCGCGGTAGCGCAAAGTCTGTCCCTTCCGGAACTGGTACTTCAACTCCACCTTGGGGGCCGCTGCCCAAACCCCTCCGGCCACGACCAACAAACCCCCTATTAGTCCAAGCATAAATCGCCTCATGGTTAGTTCCTTTCCGTGTAGGCAGGTTGGGAAACTGCCCCTACATTGACGGGGTCTTAAATCCTTCCACCATCTCCCTTATTACTTCCCGCAGGGCCGCAGTGTCAAACTCCCGGCGCGACCACAAATGCAGCCAGACCTCCCAACCTTCAGGACGTCGCTTGACCGCCACCCGGGGCGTGCGGCACTCCACTGGCGGTTCGAGGGCCAGCCAGGGCTGGAGGCCCAATCGCTGCCTTAATTCGCCCTCCCCGAAAGGATTCCTTCCCGCCCGGAGCATGACTCGAAAGTAAATCGGATGGGTGGTTTTAATACGGCACCACCAGCGTTTTACCCCCTCCACCCGTAGTTCGACGTATTCAGGGTGTTCCCAGTTCGGGGCCGACACCTCCGGGGCCACCTCCCGCACCAAGTCAATGAAAGCCTGCAAATCCTCGCCGGTCCAAAGGGCGTCTCGCTCCTGGGCGAAAGCAAGATGGAGTTTGTGCCATCGTTCGGCGCGGCTCAGGGGCTTTACCGGATAAGGGGTGGAGGCCTCGCGGACTATCACCACCGGCTCGCCCCGGTTCGGGGGCAGATATTCCCGCAGAATCCGCCCCGTGTGCGATTCTTCACAGGCCGCCACTTCCTCCGGCGGGCCGGCTGCCACCACGTAACCGCCCTCCTCGCCCCCCTCCGGGCCCAAATCAATTATGTAGTCAGCCGTCTTGATGACCTCCAGGTTGTGTTCTATGCAGACCACTGTATTTCCCGCGTCCACCAAGCGATTGAGGACTTCCAGCAACCTTTTCACGTCCTCGAAGTGGAGGCCAGTTGTGGGTTCGTCCAAGAGGTAAAGCGTCTGCCCGGTGCTGGGCCGGCTCAGTTCCTTAGCCAGTTTCACCCGTTGGGCTTCGCCGCCGGAGAGGGTGGGAGCACTCTGGCCCAGCCGCAGGTAGTCCAGCCCCACATCGGCCAGAGTTTGCAGAATCCGCCGCACTCGCGGTATTTCCGCGAAGTGCTCCCGGGCCTCGGCTACGGTCATGTTCAGCACGTCAGCAATGGACTGGTCCCGGTACTTAATTTGCAGGGTCTCCTGGTTGTACCGGGCGCCGTTGCAGACCTCACATTTCACCCACACATCGGCCAGGAAGTGCATTTCAATTTTCCTGTACCCGTAGCCCCAACAGGCTTCACAGCGTCCGCCGGGCCGGTTGAAACTGAACCGGGCAGGGGTGTAGCCGCGCGCACGGGATTCCGGCAGCATGGCGTATAGGGCCCGGATTTCGTCGAACACTCCTACATAGGTTGCCGGGTCGGAGCGGGGGGTGGTGCCGATGGGACTTTGGTCAATGGCAATCACCTTGTCAATGTACTCCACCCCCTCCAGGCCCTCATGCTGGCCGGGACTGTACCGCGCCCGATGCAACTCATTGGCCAAAGCCCGATAGAGGACTTCGTTCACCAGCGAGGACTTGCCGGAGCCGCTGACGCCAGTAACGCAGATGAAGGTGCCCAGGGGGAAACGAACATCAATGTTTTTCAAATTGTGGTGTCGGGCCCCGCGTACGACCAGGGAAAGGCCGTTTCCGGCGCGGCGGCGGCGCGGAAGGGGAATGGACTTGCGTCCGCTGAGGTACTGTCCGGTGAGGGAGTGTCCCTGGCGGGCAACCTCCGCCGGCGAACCCTGCGCTACAATCCGGCCCCCGTTGATCCCGGCCCCCGGCCCGAAGTCCAGAATGAAATCGGCATTGCGAATGGTCTCCGCGTCGTGCTCTACCACGATGACCGTGTTGCCCAAATCCCGCAGGTGTTTCAGGGCCGTTAGGAGTCGTTGAGTGTCACGCGGGTGCAGGCCAATGGTGGGTTCATCCAGCACGTAGAGCACGCCGGTGAGGCCGGAGCCAATCTGGGAGGCCAGGCGAATGCGCTGGGCTTCTCCCCCGGAGAGGGTAGGGGCTGGGCGGCTCAGGGTCAGGTAGTCCAGGCCGAGGTCGCAGAGGAACCGCAGGCGGGTGCGGATTTCCCGCATCACTTCCCCCACGATTTCCTGCTCCCCCTCGGTCAACTCCAGGCCGGTGAAAAACTCCAGGGCCTCCCGCAGGGTCAGGTCAGTAATCTCCTTAATCGTTTTTCCCCGCAGGCGCACCACCCGTGCCTCCGCTCGAACGCGCTCCCCCCCGCAGGCCGGACAGGGCAAGTCCCGTATCAATGCCGCCAAATCCCGAGCGTAATGGCCCGTTTCGTAAAGTTCGGTCAGTTGGTTAACCACCCCGGCGAAATGGTAGTCGGTCGAGCCATCC
>DTZQ01000569.1 GCA_012961305.1 Armatimonadota bacterium
CCGAGGACCGGGGACTGGGGACCGGTCTCCTGTCTCCCGTCTCCCCTCTCAATTCACCACCATAATTTTAACACCGCCTTGGTAACCGTAGCCCCAGATTTCCATCTTGGGTAGGTCTGCCCTGCGGGAGAGGGAGAGGCGAGGGCAGGATAAAAGGCTCCTTTCACTCATACGGCCGCAATTTCGGCGTAAATCTGCTCGTCGCTGAAGCCAGCCAGGTCAATGCTGTGACTGCGGCAGGTGACCACGCAGGCCCCGCAGCCCGTGCACACTCCCTCGTTGACCTGGGAGACCAGTTTGATTAAATTGCCCTCTCGGTCGCGGATTTCCTTTCGTTCGATGGCTCCGTAAGCACACACCCGCTCGCAATCGAAGCAGCCAATACACGTCTCCTCCCTTACCCGAGCGATGGTTGGTTCCCGTTCCAACTCGTCGGCCGCAAACAGGCTCAGAACTTTGCTGGCCGCGCCGCTGGCCTGGGCCACGGCGTCGGGGATGTCTCGGGGGGCCTGACAGGCCCCGGCTAAAAACACCCCCGCGCTGTTGGTCTCCACCGGCCGCAATTTGGGATGGGCCTCGCTGAGGAAACCGTACTCGTCGTAGGGTACGTTGAGCATTTGGGCCAGGGATTCGATGCCCGAAGGAGGCAAAATGGCTGTGGCCAACACCACTAAATCAGCGGCTATTTCCACCTGGGAGCCGCTCAAAGTATCGGCCCCTTTGACCACGAGTTGGCCGTTCTTTTCGTAAATCCGCGACACCCGCCCCCGCAGGTACACCACGCCTTCTTCCTCAACAGTTCGGCGCACGAACTCCTCGTAGTTCTTGCCCCCCGCCCGGATGTCCATGTAAAAGACGTAAGCCTGTCCGTGGTGGACTTTATGTTTGTAGAGCATGGCGTGCTTGGCGGTGTACATGCAACAGATTTTGGAGCAGTAGGGCACGCCCTTGGACTTATCCCGCGAACCGGCACAAGCAATAAACACCACTTTCTCCGGCACCTTACCATCCGAGGGCCGGCGCACCTCCCCTCCCGTAGGCCCAGAAGCACTCAGCAGCCGCTCAAACTGCAGGCCGGTGATGACATCCCGGTACTGTCCCCCACCGTACTCCGGGTAAACTTCCGGGGACATAACCTCGTACCCGGTAGCCACCACAATGGCTCCTACCTGTTCGGTGACGAACGTATCCTCTTGCTCAAAATCAATGGCGTTAGCAGGGCAGGTTTTCTCGCAGACGCGGCACTTACCTTCGAGAAAATAACGACAGTGCTCCCGGTCAATCACCGGGAGGTTGGGTACTGCCTGGGGGAAGGGAATGTAAATGGCTGCTCGGCGGCTCAAGCCCGCCTCAAACTCGCTGGGAATGTACACCCGCCGGGATTTCCCCTGCGGACATTTCTCCTGACATAACCCGCAGCCGGTACAACGTTCCTCGTTGACCGAGCGGGCTTTTTTGCGGATGGTCACGGTGAAATTGCCGATGTAGCCCTCAACCTTTTCCACCTGGGCATAGGTGTAAAGGGTGATGTGGGGGTGGTTTTTGACCTCCACCATGCGCGGAGTGAGGATGCACTGGGAACAGTCCAGGGTGGGGAAGGTTTCCGACAGTTGGGCCATGTGCCCGCCGATGGAAGGTTCTTTCTCCACCAGCACCAC
>DTZQ01000570.1 GCA_012961305.1 Armatimonadota bacterium
ACAACCAGCGGCGCGACGGGCGGGTGGTGCTCTCCGTGCCGGAGTTCGATTTCGACCAATTGGAGCGCGACCTCGACCTGATGGAGCGGGCACATGTGAACCTCTACCTGCGCCACTTAGGCTGGAACTGGCTGTTGGACGAAAACGGCGACTGGGCCCGCTTGCAAGAGCCTCCCCACGGCACGAACCTGCCGCCCTTCGAGTACGGGTACGAACTCTTGGACTACTTCCTCGACCGTGTCCAGAGCCATGGCCTCTACCTCATCGTGGAAGGCGACTTCTACTGGTCGGCGAACCACCGGGTCGTGCCGGTGCCCTACCTGACCCGCTACCATCTCTACCCGGAGGCCCTGGAGGCGCAGGCCCTGGCTACGCGGAAAATCATGCGCTATTTCGCCCCCCGTCCGTGCCTGATAGGAATGGTAATCGGCGAGGAGGAACTTGGTCTGGCGGAGCCTCGCGCCAACCCTCATGAACGGGAGGCCTTTGCGGACTACCTGCGGCGCAAGTACGGAACGCTGGAGAACCTGCGGCGCCACTGGACGCACGGCTACGATTTCTCTGACCCCTCCCAGTTTCGGCGGGTCCGGCATCGGGCGGAGTACTGGGAGGGCCGCCCGGAGGAGGAGGTCCTCTTCCCGCGCTATCCCTATCGGGAGGGTGTGTTCGACGGGCTGACGGACTGGGCGCAGATTGCACTTCCCCTCTGGCCGCGCTATCGGGCAGTGGAGCCGCCCCAGGTGCCCCTCTACGGCCACAAATCCTACAACAACTTCACTCCCGACGACCCGGTCTGGATTGACTACTACGAAATGCGGGAGGAAGACCTGCTGCTGCGGGCCCTGCGGCGGTGGGCGGCCATCGTGCGGGAGGGCTTCCCGCCGGGGGCTCCGGAGCGTCCTCCTTTCCTGTTCTACTCCAACGCCCAGGACTTCACCAGCAGTTGGCATTTCCTTCACTTCTTCCGCCGGGCGGAGATTCCCTACGAGGTCATCGGCACCGGTTGCCACGATGGGGGCAAAGACCCCCGTGAACTGGAACCCTGGCAGACCATCCGCAAGACCATCAAGGTAGTGGCTTCCTACCGTCCCTATGCGCTGGCTAAGGGCAGTTACGCAGTGGGCATCGCCTCAGGAGAGGGAATGGGCGGGCGCGACGACCACCCGGAGGAGGTGCTCAACTACCATCGAAGCGCGCTTTTCGACGAACTGGGCGGGGGCTGTGCCTGGTCGCAAACCTATGATTGGCTACATCTGGCCGGGGCCCGCGGCGGACGGGAGCCGCACCTCAGTCCCTTCCTGCGCTGGATGGCCGCGTGGATGCCGGTTTTGGAGCGGGCGCGGTTCTCCCTGCCCCGCGAGGTGCCCCTGCTCATCGTGCGCAACAAGAACTTGCAGCACAGCAACCGCAGCGGGCAGGATTATGGCAACGCCCGCAGCCTGGCCAATTTCCTGGGCCAACTGAACTTGGAATTCGACCTCGTCATGGACCAGGACTTAGTTTACCGCTCTGCGGTCCCCTACCGCATAGACCTGGCCAACTACCGGGTCGTATTCCTACCCAATTTGGCTCTGGACTATCCCGACCCGGTCTGGAAGACTTTAGATGCCTGGCTGCGCGACCCAGCCTTTGCCGGCCAGCGGGCCCTGTGTTTGGGCCGAGTGGGGAAGCGCTCGCCCTACTTAGCCCCGCGTGCGGCCTTTCACCCTCGGCTGCAAAGTTGGCTGGGCCGGCGGGATTACACCGGTCAGGCCGATTTGCGCGGGCCCCAGACGCTCACCTTTGCTCGTCCCTGGGGCTCCTATCCGGCGGGAACGGTGCTCCATTGGGACTTCGGCCAGCGGGCGGTAGGGCCGACGGGCCTTTTCCCCTCCGAAAATGCCTTGTTGACGACCGAGGAGGGACAAGTGGTGGCGGCCTGTTTCACAGTCAACGGCAACCTGGTGGTGGCCTGTGGTTTCCCCCTGGGGCTGGCCTACGACGACCTGTGGGGGATGGAACCACGCCAGCCGACCTACGATGCCCTGACGCCACTATTCGAGGGATTGATAGAGGAACTGGGACTGCCCCGACCTTTCCGAGCCCCCCATCACGTTCGGGTCTACGTCAGCGACGAGGGAACTTTGATTCTCCTGAAGGAGCGGTTTGGCCTGGCTACGGACGCGCCCTTAGAAATGCGTCTTCCGGAGGGCGTGCGCTACGAAGGCTGCCGGTTGGAACGGCTGCCAGATGGTTTCACTCGCTTTCGGGTACATCTTCCCCCCTACGGCGGTCTGGTCCTGCAGCGAAGCGCCGCATAGCCAAAGGCGGCGCGAATATCTGCTAAGGTGCACGATTCTGCCAAGTTTGACACTGCGGGAAGATTGGGATATAATTAGGACGCCGGGGTATAAGTAACACTTTCCGAATGGAGGAGTAGATATGCCTGTAGCCCTGTCTAAACTCAGTTCGTCAAGTATCAAGGCGCAACTTCAACCTCGACTCACGTCGAGGATAGGGACCCTTTTGTCTAAAGTCCAAAGAGTCACGTTCGCAGCGATAACCACGTTGCTGGCCCTTTCAATGTCTGACCAAGGTGTCGCCGGGGCCAAAGAGGGAGAAATGATGAACATCGGCTCACGACGGGAACTGTTCGTGGACGATTGGCTCAGCGAGAGGATGGAGGGCGTAGAACTGCGACTCCACCATCCGACGCCGCGGGAGGTGGTCATCGCCTTCGACCAACCCTGGGAGGGTAACACCTGTGCCTACGTGAGCGTGTTTCAGGACGGCGACCGTTTTCGGATGTACTACCGAGGTTCCAATCACGATTTGAAAACGGGGAAGGAGACCCATCCCTCGTTCACCTGCTACGCCGAGAGCAGGGACGGCATCCACTGGACGAGGCCGGAATTGAACCTGTTCGAGTTTGAGGGTTCGAAGCGGAACAACATCGTTTGGCAGGGCGTAGGGAGCCACAACTTCACGCCCTTCAAGGATGCCAACCCCGCCTGCCCGCCGGAGGCGCGCTACAAGGCATTGGGCGTGGGCAAGGGTGGCCTCTACGCCTTCCAATCGCCCGATGGGATTCACTGGAGCCTCCTGCGGCCCCAGCCGGTCATCACCAAGGGGGCCTTTGACTCGCAGAACTTGGCCTTTTGGGACTCGGTGCGGGGCCACTATGTGGAGTTCCACCGTGGCTTTCGGGAGGGCTTTCGTGACATCATGACCTCTACTTCGGAGGACTTCATCCAGTGGACGGAACCCCAATGGCTGGACTACGGCGATGCGCCCCGGGAGCACCTGTACACCAACGCCATTAGGCCCTACTTCCGTGCGCCCCACCTCTTCTTGGGCTTCCCCAAACGCTTTCTGCCCCCCCGCCGCAAGACACCCCATCCCATCGCGGGCCTCTCCGACGGCGTCTTCATGACCAGCCGCGACGGACTGCACTGGCACCGGTGGCTGGAGGCCTTCATTCGCCCCGGCCCCCAGCCAGAGCGCTGGATAAATCGCAACAACATGACCGCCTGGGGAATTGTGGTTACCAAATCTTCGCTCCCCGGCGCGCCCGATGAACTCTCACTGTACTCCAGCGAGGCCTATTACACCGACGGCAACCGCTTGCGTCGCTTCACGCTGCGCCTGGACGGCTTCGTATCCCTCCACGCTGACTATGCAGGCGGCGAGTTGGTGACCAAGCCGCTGACCTTTGAGGGGAGAGAATTGGTCATCAATTATGCCACCTCTGCGGCTGGCAGCATCCGGGTGGAACTACAGGATGCCGCTGGCCAGCCGCTTCCCGGCTACCGCCTGGAGGAGGCGATTGAGATTTACGGTGATGAGTTGGAGCGCGTCGTTTCCTGGAAGAACGGCTCGGACGTTAGCCCCTTGGCCGGACGACCCATTCGCCTGCGGTTCGTCCTGAAGGACGCTGACCTGTACGCGATGCGTTTTCGTCCGTGAGACAGCGAAAGGAGGGAAACTATGCAACGGGCTTGGCTGGTGATTTTCACCCTTATCGCTTTAGGCCTGGGCCGACCTTCAGCAGTAGTCGGCTTTCCAGCCCAACCGCCCGGCGAAAACCTTGCCCGGGGCAAGCCGTACCAGTTGGAACCTCGCCCCAATTACCGGTACTGCACCGACCCCGGAGATGCGACCCAACTGACCGATGGGGAGTATTCGGTCGGCTATTTCTGGGTGCAGAAGAGCACTGTGGGCTGGTCGCGGGCCCGGCCGGTGATTATCACCCTCGACCTGGGGAAGGTGGAACCCATTGGCGGGCTGGCGTACAACACCGCGGCCGGAACTGCCGGCGTCGGCTGGCCGATGGCCATTTTCGTGCTGGTGAGCGAGGAGGGGAAGAAGTACTACTACGCGGGCGACCTCGTGGCCCTGAGCGCGGAACACGGCCTGCCCGCGCCCGAAGGCTATGCCGTGCACCGCTTCTGGACGGACAAATTGCGTACCCACGGACGCTACCTGAAACTCGTCATCGCCCAGGGCGGCCCCTATACTTTCGTGGACGAAATAGAGGTCTACCGCGGCCCGGAGGCCCTGTTGAGCCAGCCGTATGAGGGTGAACCCGTTGCCGATGTCCGGGAGTTCTTCCTCGCCAACCAAGTTAATGCGGCGGTCAAAAAGCGGTTGACCATGGATTTGATGGCCGTGCGGGAGGCGATGAAACAGGCTACCTTGCCTCCGGCCACCCGCCAACGGCTGCAAAACGAGTTGGCGGAAATAGAAAAAGCCCTCGCCGAACTGCCGCCGGTGGACCCAGCCCAGTTTCGGGCGGTGGTGCCCTTCAACGACCTTCACCGGCGCATTTTCCGCCTGCAGGCCGCTTTGTGGGAGGCAGAGGGCCGGCCGCCGTTGACCGTGTGGGCGGGCAATCGGTGGGACCCCCTATCGCCGTCAGACCTGCCGCCGGCTGGCGCTACGCGGCCTCGCTTGGAAGTGGCCATGATGCGCAACGAGTACCGCTCCGCGGCCTTCAACCTCACCAATGCCAGCCAGCGCGAGCAAAAAGTGCGCCTCCGCCTGGAAGGGCTGCCGGGTGGCCCCAACCCGGATTATGTGACCGTGCACGAGGTACAGTGGACGGACACACGAGAGGGAGTGCTCGTTGCCGCTGCCCTGCCAGAGGCCCTCAAGCAGGGGGAGTACTACCTGATTAGCGTGCCAGCGGGCCTGACCCGACAGGTCTGGTTGACCTTCCATCCGGTAGAGGTGGCGGAAGGGAACTATCGAGGGAGGATTGTACTACGACCACCGGGCCGGGAGGAAATAGGGATACCCTTGCGGCTGCGCCTGTTTCCGTTCCGTTTCCCCACCCAGCCCACTTTGCACTTGGGCGGATGGGACTACACGGACACCGAGCGGTCTTACGACGTTGGGCCGGAGAATCGGGCGGCCCTGATTGCCCACCTGCGGGAGCACTTCGTGGATACGCCCTGGGCCCATGCCGGAGTGCTGTCGCCGGGCGAATTTGACGAACAGGGCCGGATGCTCGCCGAGCCAGATTACCGTCAGTTTGACGCCTGGGTGAAACGTTGGCCTGGGGCCCGGATTTACGCTGTCTTCCTCAGCGTCGGGCGGACCTTCGCCGGTTCGCCGCTGGGCACGCCGGAGTTCGAGCGGAAGGTCGCCGCCTGGATTTCTGCCTGGGTGCGGCACCTGAAGCAAATCGGCCTTCGGGCCAACCAGTTGGCCCTGCTCTTGGTGGACGAACCGAGCCGCCCGGAACAGGACGAGGTCATTTTGGCCTGGGCGAAGGCCATCAAGGCGGCGGAGCCGGGGGTCATAATTTGGGAGGACCCGGTCCACCGGGACCCCTGGCAGGCGAACCGGGAAATGATGGAGACCTGTGACGTGCTGTGTCCGAACCGGCCAGCCTTTTTGACCGCGGCTCAATCCTACCGGGACTTCTACCTGCAGCAGCGGGAGCAAGGGCGGGAACTGTGGTTCTACTCCTGCAGTGGCCCCGTGCGGCTGTTAGACCCCTACTCCTACCACCGCTTGCAGCACTGGACCTGCTGGCAGTACGGAGCAAAGGGGTCTGGCTTCTGGGCCTTCGGCGATTCGGGCGGCGGCTCCTCCTGGAACGAGTACGCCTGCCCGCGAGTGACCTACACACCCCTCTTCCTGGACGCTACCTCGGTGACGGCGGGCAAACACCTGGAGGCCGTTCGCGAAGGGGTGGAAGACTACGAATACTTGGTGATGCTGCAACAGCAAATTGCGGAGTGGGAGCGGCGAGGTTGGAGAGGAGAAAGGTTGGAGAGGGCAAAGAAATTACTGGCG
>DTZQ01000571.1 GCA_012961305.1 Armatimonadota bacterium
AAGTTGGTTCCCTCGGTTTCCCACCGGCTTGGTAACCGTAGCCCCAGATTTCCATCTGGGGCAGGTCTGCCTGGCGGGAGAGGGGGTTGGGAGTGAGGGCCAAACTAAGCGGCGAATTTAACGACGCTTTGAGTTGAAAGATAGGCCCCCTGACGGCTGATGGCTGAGCGCCTATTCCAGGGGGAACGTCACCCGGTGGCCTTCACGGGCCGATTGGTACGCGCCTAAAATCATCTCCGTCGAGTGCCGACCCTCGCGGGCCGTGACGGTGGGGGGCAGGTCGTTCTTAAGGGCCTCGATGAACGGTCCGGGTACGCCCGCAATGCGGGCCCCGTGGCTGTCCGGCAGGGGTAGGTCGAACACCTCCCATTGATTTGTAGCCCGCCGAAACAACTTCAGAGGAACCGCCTGCGGCAGGCGGTTGGCGGTGGAAGGGCCATCGTCGTGGTTTTGAATGATGACTCCCTGGTCCCCGTAGATTTCCGTGGTGTTCTCCCCCGCCAAAGTCACGGAACTGTTCAGCAGAATGGCCATCGCCCCGCTGGCAAAGCGGTACACGGCTACGCCGGTGTCGTCCGGGGCCACCTTGGTTAAGAGGTTGTCAATTTCGGCCATGACCGAAACGGGCATTCCCAGAAACCACAGGATGAAATCGGCGGCGTGACTGGCATCGTCCATGAACATGCCCATATTGGCCACCGGGTCAATGTGCCAGCGGGTCGGCCCGGTGACGAAGGCTTCGCTGAACAACACGCTGATGCAGTGCCGCCGGCGCAGCACTCCCACGCGCCCCACCTCTCCCGCGTCCACCAGTTCCTTCATTTTCCGGTTGAGGGGGTCATGGCGCATTTGGAAAGCCAGACTGAACCACACCCCGTTGCGCTCCACGGCCTCGATGATGCGGTCGCAATCGGCCAGAGTAAGGGCCATGGGTTTCTGCAGCAGGATAGCCTTGCCAGCCTCGGCGGCGGCAACGCACAAATCCGCGTGCTTGTTGGTTTCGGAGGCGATGATAACCGCCTCCACTTCCCCATGCCCCAGTACATCCTCCAGGTGGGGAGTGTAAGTTAGGCCGTAGCGTTCGGCCGCCGCTCGGCCCCGGGCTTCATCGTCGTCCCAACAGGCTACCAGGCGCACATCCTCGCGCTGGCTGAGCACCTGCGAATAGGTGTGCACGTGCCCATGGGCATAACTTAAAATGCCAATGCCAATTTTGCTCATAGAACCTCCCCTCTCAACCCTCCACGGGCGGCACTTCTTCGAGGGAGTTGTTCTCCCAAGAGCGGATGGCCGCCTCGATGACCTCCTGGGCCGCCAGGCCGTCTTCCCCGCTGGCCTCAATTTCCTCCCGCGGCACACCGGCATTCACCTGCTCAATCCACCGCCCGATGCGGGTGGAGAAGGTATCGCGGAAGGTCGCCAGGCCACCCATAATGCTGTTGCGGATGACGGTCAGTTCCTCAGAGCGGCGGGGGTAGAAGGTCAGTTCCACGAAGCAGTTGTCCAACACGAACCGACCTTCCGTGCCCATCACTTCACACCGCTCCAAATTGTGCCGGGGATTGGCATCGTAACTGCCCGTAAGGTGCCCTACCACTCCGTTGGCGAATTCCAGGTTAATTTGCGCATTGGACCAGCACACGCGGCCAGGGGCACGAGTAAGGAACGCCTGTACCCGCTTCACATCGCCGCAGAAGTAGCGCATGATGTCAATGCTGTGGGGATGCAAGGCCCGCAGGTGAAACCAGGGTGAGGTTTCGTTGGGATTGTCAATCCACATGGTCATGTTGATGAGCAACAGGTGCCCCAACTTGCCCTCCTCAATCCATTGTTTGGCTTTAGCCGCTGGGGGCACGAAGCGGTGGTTGAGGTTAATGCCGAAATACAGCCCTTTCTCCCGGGCCTTGGCCACCATCTCCCGGGCCTCCCGGATGTTGTTGCTGATGGGCTTTTCACACAAAACGTGGAGGCCCGCCTCGAAGCATTGCATGGTCGGTTCGTAGTGGTCGCTGCCGTTTTCAAACCCGCCGGTAGCGACGCTCACCGCGTCTAATTCCTCGTTTTTTAGCATTTCCCCCACGCTGTAATACGCCCGCACTCCCCACCGCTGCGCCGCCGCGTCTGCCCGCTCCTTTACAATGTCGCAGACCGCCCGCAACTCCGCCTGGGGGTGCTGGTGGTACACCTCCGCATGGGTGTTGCCAATCCCCCTCATGCCGATAACGCCAACTTTAAGCATGGGAATCCTCCTTAAACGAACAGCGGTTCCAACCGCTCCCTGCAGACCTCAACGATTTTCTGTACTTCGTCTTTGGGGTAATCCTTCGTACCCACGATTTCGAGGGTCACGTATTCCAATCCGGGCACAGCCTTCAGGGCGGCAGCAATGGCCGGCAGGTTCATCGCCCCGCCGCCGGGGATTTGGGTTTCCACGGGGCCGATGGGAAGGTCCCGACTGAGGGTATCCCGAATGCGAGCGGTAACGATGTAGGGGGCCAATTTGGGAATGGAGGCTTCGGGGATTTCATGGCTCGGAGTGCGCCACAGGTGGCTGGCATCCACGTTCAGCCCAATCCACCGCGTGTCCACCATTTCCATCAGCCGCAGGGCAGAGGGGGTATCATACATGGCGTTGCGGACATGGGGCTTGAGGCTGATTTTCACCCCCAGTTCTGCGGCTTGAGGAGCCAGGTCGTTCAGCGTCGCTGCCACCCGCTTCAGTGATTCCCAGTCGTCCGCCTTTCCGCCGGGCCCCGAGGTCACGGCCGGAGCGCCCAGAGCCGCCGCGGCCTCCAACACCAGCACGAACTGGCTGGGGTCATCGTGGTTCAGCCGCCCGCTGGCCCCTATGGACTCGATGACCAGCCCCCGGTCGGCCACCTTGGCCCTGACCTCTGCATAATAGGCTTCCGGCTGGCCCAGTTCCAGATGCGGGGCCATGCCGGGAATGGTGCACAGTTCAATGGCCCCATAACCTGCCTGGACGATGCCGTCCAAGGCCTCATCCAGGCTGTAACCGCCGAAAAGGATAGTGCTACATCCCAGTTTCATGGTGTTGCTCCTTTGCTCGCGTTTTCAGGGAGTTTCAGACCTGTTCTCCGCCGAGGGGCAAATTCCTGTTCACCCTCAGGCATGCTCCAGAAATTGATTGACATTTCGGGCAGGGCGACACCCCTTGGACATGGCTGGTCCGGCTGAAGCCTGGACTCCCTCACCCGCCGAAGGATAATCCTCTGGAGTAAATGCTTTAGCCGGTTTGACCAGTGCCATTACATCTCATCCAACGGAAACAGGGGGCGGTGGGCGTGTTTGAACTCCAGGCGGCGCAGGTTGAGAGGGGTCAGGCCCGGGGTGTCCACGTCTATCAGCCGGGCGGCAATGGGTCCGTAGGCCGCTCGATGGGCAATGGCTCCCTTCACCACGATAATTTTCTGTCGGCGGGGCTCAATTCCCAGGGAGCGCAATTGCTGGCGGTTCCACATGGGCATTTTCCGCTCCGTGAGCACTAAGGTCACGCCGTCACATTCCAACACCGCCGTTCGGCCCTGGTCTTCGGCCAGTCCATCCCGCAGGGGTCCCCGGTTCACGAACCGCCCGTCGCTGAGCAAACGCACGTATCCCCTTATCCGTACCGGCTCACCGTGCAATTCGTCCGTTTTCCCTCCCACTTCCAATTTCACCGTGCGGCGGACTCCAGCAGTACAGGCTTGCGCCACAGCCTCCGGGTCGGCCAACAGCACCACAGCATTTTGGGCTCCTTGAGCCAACAGTTCCCGCAGCAGTACAGTTCCATCGCCCGGCGCCCCGCCGCCCACATTGTCGCCCACATCTGCCAGCACTACTGGCCCTCGTGGTTCGGCCAAGGCCTGCTTTACGGCCTCGGCCACCTCCAAACATTCTGGGATGAACTCGCGCCGGCGGCACCAGGCAAGGTCGGCCAGGTCCTCGGCAATGGCTTGGGCCTGGGGCAGGTTGTCGTTGGTCACCACAATCACGCTGAAGCCCACCTCGGGCACGTCCGCATAGGCAAAACCGGGGACAATCGAAATGGAGACCACCCCGGGCTGATGTTCATAGTGGTCAGCCAGGGCCAACAAATCCCGCAGGGGCGGTTCCGCCGTCACCTGCTTTTGGGGCACGGTAATGAGGGGCGGGTGTACCCGGACCATGGTGGGCCGCAGCCGGTCCGACAGAATGCGGGCCAACAAATCTCCCGCCCGCCGCCCGCAGGCCCGTAGGTCCAGGTGGGGATAGGTCTGGTAGGCTACCAGCAGGTCGGCCTGCTCCACCATGCGTGGGGTCGTGTTGGCGTGCAGGTCCAGGGTAGCCACCAAGGGCACCTCAGGCCCGATTAAATCCCGCACTGCGGCCAGGGTTGTCCCGTCGGGGTCAAAATCGCTCTCTGTGACCATCGCTCCGTGCAGGGCCAACAGTACGCCATCCACCGGTTGAGCCTCCGCAATTCGCCGCCGGAGGCGCTCCAGCAAACCCTGATAGGCCCTCTCAGCAACCGGCCCGGCAGGCATGGCCCAGGCAAAGAAGGTAGGCACGAGGGTGAAGTCGTTCCGCTCGGCCGCGTCTAAGAAGCCCTGCACTTCGGAATCGCTTCCCGCCCAGCGGCTCAGAACGGCTTCCCCCTCATCCAGGCGGCCCTGCTCAAAATCCGCCATGGTCGTTAGTTGGGGGGCAAAGGTGTTGGATTCATGCATCAAACCACCAACGGCGATACGCATAATTACCTCCGGGGACGTGTTGTTGCGTCTCAAAATACCCCCACCCGCACGGTGCCGGGGGCCAGGGTGTCGGTCAGGCTCACCTCTCCATAGCGGCGGGGGTTGACGAAATCGTCGGCCTCCCCCAGCCAAAAGAAACGCACCGGGGACTGCAGGCTGCTGTCCTCATCCGTTACGGACAGGTCAAAACCAAAGGCAGTCAACGGCTCTCCGGCAATTTCCGCTAAGGTCTTCAGGGGCACGCTCAACTGCAACTCATATCCTTGAGAGTAAAGCAGGGAGCGCACTTGCCAGAGGGCAAATTGAGGCGGCTCCTCGCCCAAGGCCGCCAGCCGCGAGTGAGGTTCCCACCTCGTTCGGGGGGCAGCGAATATGGTGAAACAACGGGCATCTCGCACGGGACGGCCCCGTTCCGGGGCCGGACGCAGGTCGAAATAAAAGGTTACCCCGTCGCCCTGAAAGGGTTCGGTTCCCGTCCGTACCCGGTCATCGCGCACCCGCACCGTGACGTAAAAGTACTCCTCATCGCGGGCCAGGCGAAATGCGGCGCTGCTGTCGTAGAGTCCATCCCATTTCGCCTGTCCCACCCGAATATGTGGCTCTCCCAACTGGACGGAGAACGAGTCGGCCTTTTTCCGCAGGGCCAGGGTTTCAACCTCCTCTGTCCTCACCTGGGGACAGGCCCAAACCGGGGCCACAGTTAGCCACTTCAAATCGAAGTCGGTCGCGAACTTCACCTGGGCCATCAGCCGCAGCCGCCAGGAGAGCGAACGACCATGGGGCAGGACCTTTGGCAGGGCCACTGGGAAGGCAACTGTGCGCTCCGCTCGGGGGGGCAGCGTAAGTTCCCGCTGTTGGGCGGTTCGTTCCACCGCCAGGGAGACCTTTATCACCTGTTCCTGGGCCCGCAGGTTGCGCACCCGGGCCCGCACGGTTACTTCCTCACCCAACTGGGCGATGATATTTCCTTCGACCAACTCCGCCGTCACCGGCAGCGGGGTGCCGACCAAATCGTTGAACGCCCGGTATACTTCCAAGGCCATAAGGGCGTGGCCGTACTCGTGGGGATGGGTTCCCTCAGGGAAGTAGCCTCGATAGTCCGCCGGGTGGGACTTGAGGGCCGCATCGAAGTCAGCCAGGGGAACGTTCAATTCCCGCGCCAGGGCCCGCACCGCCTGCGGATAGGGCGTGTCCAATCCCGGCTTGTCAATGATGGGCGCAACCAAGATGACCGCCGCCTGCGCCTCTTGCCAAGAACGTTCCACCATTTGCCGCAGATGGGCCCGATACTCGGTCAGGGGCACCCGCTGATAGGAATCGTTGCCCCCGAACTGGACGATTACCAGGTCAGGCTGGGCGGGAAGCACTTTGGTGTCCAGCCGTCCCACTGCTTGCCCCGCCGTGCTGCCCGGCACGCCGGCGTTGACCAGACGGAGGTTGGGGTGATGGAAGCGCGCGCTCAGCAAGCGCACCACCACATTGGGATAGGCATCCTGTTCCGGTTCGGCCAGGCCGAAACCGGTGGCCAGGGAATCCCCCAATACAGCGATGGTCACCGGTTCCTGCCGTTCCAGTTTCCGCAGCAGCCGGCGGGCGGCGGGCGGTTGGTCTGCGGTCTGAATGACCTTCTCCACCGTCAGTTCCGGCCGGGTGGGCCCAAAGCCAACCCGCAGCAGGGCATGTTGGGCCTCCCGGTGTTCCGGGGAGAGTTCCAACACCCGCCGATAGAGCACCCGCGCTTCTTCACGCCGTCCCTGTACCTCCAGCACCCGGGCCAACTCGTAGAGCGAGTTGATGGAGTGAGGCTTGTGCAGCAGTACCTGCTTGAAGAACTGGGCGGCCCTGGTCCAGGCGCCACGGTTGAAGGCAATACATCCCCGCCAGTAATAGGCCTCCAGCAGGTTGGGATTAAGCCACAGGGCGGTGGCCAGCAGTTGGTCGGCAGCCTCCCAGTCCTGCTCGCGGTACAAGGTGCGGCCCTGGACCAGGCACGCTTGGGCCGCAGCCTGCCGCACCGGGGAAACCTCCCCCGCCGCCGGAGCCAGGACCCCTCCCCAGAGCACGCTTAACAGCAAAGTAGTCATAAGTGTTTCATCACCGCAAACCACAAGGCATCGGCGGCCTCGTCAATGCGGTCAGCCGTGTTGCTGATGTGCCGATACACCTCCCGGCGCATGAGGATGTCCTTAAAGTCATCGCCCTCGAACAGGGTTTTCACCCCCAATCGGTAGCGCCTCTCCACCCGATTCTCGATTTTCTTGGCCGTTTGGGCATGGTGGACTGCGGCTTCAGGATTGTCCCGCAGGGCCTGGAACCCTTCGTACAGTTCCGTGGTGCCCTCCAACAGAAGTTCCGACATTTCGCGCATGGCCTCGTCCGGCTCCAGACCGAAGATTTCCATTTCCCGCACAATGTCATGAGTGTAGTTGATGACTTCGTCTAACCTTCGCGAAAGGTAATGAATGTCCTCCCGGTCGAGGGGCGGAGAGAAAACATGGGCGAGTTCTTCCGCCAAGTGGTGCCGGATGTCATCGGCCTCGTGCTCAGTTTCCTGTACCCGTAGGGCCTTGGCTGCGTCGCCCGTGTACATCCAATGGACGAGGGCTTGCACCCCTTCCAAGGTCTTCGCCGCCTGCTCCTCCAAAAGGGCATAAAAATCCGGTTCGGGGGAGAACAGACGTTCCCACCAAGTTCGTTTCCGCGCCGTTGCCATACCCTCCGCCTCCCTCAAGGAGTGAGGTTTAGGGTCTTCCCATCCGAGCCAGCGGACTGAGGAACAGGTAAAACACTGCTCCTGCTCCCGCGGCAGCGGGCAAAGTCAAAAGCCAGGCCACCAGGATTTCGTGCATCTTTCCCCAGCGCACGGCCTCTCTGCGTTCTGCCGCTCCCACGCCCGCCACCGTTGAAGAGACCACATGAGTAGTGGACACCGGTCCGCCCAGGAGGGCGTGGCCGAAAATTACGGCGGCGGAGGCAAACTGGGAGCAGAAACCGTGCACCGGCCGCAGGCGGAAAATGCCCCGGCCCACGGTCTTCATGATGCGCCAGCCGCCGGACATGGCTCCCAGGGCTAAGGTCAAAGCACAAACTGCCTTTACCCACAGGGGGACGTGGAATTCCGACAGGTAGCCGCTGGAAAGCAGCACTAAAGCGATTACGCCCATGGACTTTTGGGCGTCATTGGTGCCGTGGCTGAAGGCCAAAGCGCTGGCGGTGAACCACTGCAAACGCCGCAGCCAGATGTTGGCCTGCGGGGTAGCCCAGCGGAGCATAAAGGCCACCAAACGCTGCAGGAAGTAGCCGACCAAGAGGCCCAACAGCGGCGAGAGGAACAGGGCCAACACCACGCCGATGACTCCTTGCGCGTGGCCGGGAGTGAAATCGGCCAGCCCCCAATGAATGGCAGAAGAGTGGCGCGTGGCTATTAGGGTGGCCCCCAACAAACCTCCTACCAGGGCGTGAGAGGAACTGGAGGGAATGCCCAAGTACCAGGTGATTAGGTTCCACAGGATGGCTGCCAAAACAGCTGCCAGGGTGAGCACCAACAGCACCTGTCGTCCGTAACGAAAGCCCGGTTGGTTCGCATTCTGGCGGAGGAAGGTCAGCAAATCTTCCTCCCGGTCGAAAAGGCGCACCTCCCCAGTCCGCAGTACCTGCACGCGCCATTGTAAACGGCCCTGTTCATCTTCGCTGGCCTTGACGGTGAAGGCAGTCCGGCCCATTTCCCGAACCACGTAATCGGTGTTAACCAATTTGCCCACCGTGTCGGCTACGGCAGTCCCCCCTAACAAGGGGCCTAAGAACTCAAATATGGCCGCCAGCAGCAAGGCCCGGCGGGCGGACATAGCCCCGGAGGCAATCATCGTCGCCACGATGTTGCTGACGTCGTGAAACCCGTTGGTGTAATCGAACACCAGTACCACTATGATAGCAGCAACGGTTAAAAGGAAAAGGATGTCCATGGGCAATTTGAGATTTCAGATTTGAGATTTCAAATCTGAGATTTCAGATTTGAGATTTCAGATTTGAGATTTGAAATTAACAGATGCGCGGCCATTGGGCTCCAGCCAATAGGTCCACAATCCGCCGTCCACCTACCCCCGTCTGCAACAGCACCCTTCCGCGGGTCTCCGGCAGCACGCGCCCGATAAGGGCTGCCTCCCGCCCCAGTTCGTGCTCCCGCACAACCGCCAGGGCCTCCTCGGCCACCTGAGGGGCGAGGACGGCCACGATTTTGCCCTCGTTGGCCAGATAAAGAGGGTCGTAGCCTAAAAGGTCACACAACACCCGCACCGGCTCCTGGACCGGCACCGCGGCTTCCTCCACTAACAGGTCGTAGCCACAGGCCCGGGCCAGTTCGTTCAGGGCAGTCGCCAAACCACCCCGCGTCGGGTCCCGCAGCCATTTCACTCCCTCACCGATGTTTTCCAAGAGCATCTGCACCAACCCCTGCACCGGCGCACAGTCGCTTAAGACTTCCGCCTCAAACTCCAACTCCCCCCGCGCCAAGAGGACGCAAATTTCGTGCTCGCCCAGGGGGCCGCTGACCAGCACTACATCACCGGGAGCCACTCGTTGAGCGGACAGGTTCACTCCCTTTGGCACCACCCCCAATCCTGCCGTGTTGAGATATATTCCATCCCCGCTTCCCCGTTCCACAACTTTGGTGTCGCCAGTGACTATTTGCACCCCTGCTGCCTGCGCGGTTTCGGCCAGGGAATTGATGACCGTATGCAGGTCGCTCAGGGGAAACCCCTCTTCCAAGATGAAACCCACGGACAGAAAAATTGGTCGCGCCCCTACTACGGCCAGGTCGTTGACTGTCCCGGTCACAGCCAACTTGCCAATATCGCCGCCGGGAAACTGCCAGGGCTTAACTACGTAACTGTCCGTAGTAAAGGCCAGCCGTTTCCCCTCGGCCGCAATTAAGGCCGAATCGGTCAAAGCCCGCAGGGGCTCATTGTCAAACGCAGGGACGAAGAACCGCTCAATCAACTCCTGCGTCAGAGCTCCCCCGCTACCGTGACCCAAGGTAATGACTTTCTCCATGTTACTGATTATACCATGCCCAACGCCGTTCGGCAAGTCTAAGCCCCTGCGGGCCTTTGGTGAGCCTGCTCCCGCCTCTGCTGCAGCCAGGAGAACCATTGGTCTAACCCCTCTCCCGTGCGGCAGGAAAGTTCCAAAACCGGCACGCGCGCATTGATGGCCGCTACCTCGGCGCGGAACCGTTCCCGGGAAAAGTCCACATAAGGCAGCAGGTCGGTTTTGTTTACCACTACACAGCCTGCCTCCCGAAACAGGCGCGGATATTTGGCCGCTTTATCGTCCCCCTCCGTGACGCTCACCAAGCCCACCTTCACCTCCTCTCCCAAGTCGTAGCCCACCGGACAGACCAAATTGCCCACATTTTCGATAAACAGCACCTCCAAATGCGACAAGTCCAAGTCTGCTAAGCAGCGAGCCACCAGGTGGGCTTCCAAGTGGCAGGCTCCTTCGGTGTTGATTTGTACCGTAGGCACGCCGTAGCGGCCAATTCGCTCCGCGTCCCGCGTAGTAGCCAAGTCTCCCACAATGATGGCCAGGCGCCACTTTTCCCCCAAAGCCTCCAGAGTGCGTTCCAGCAGCGTCGTCTTGCCGGAACCGGGGGAACTGATGAGGTTGACCGTAAATACACCGTGTTGCCGCAGGAGCGCTCGATTTCGGGCTGCCACTTCATCGTTGGCCCGCAGCACATTGCGCACAATTTTGATTTCCATTTTCCTCCCCTCCCAGGGCCAATTCAATGGTTTCCACAATCAACTCCATCCCGGCGAGGGTTTCCACGTCAGCCACGGCACACCGAGGACAGAGAAAAACGAAATTCTCCACCTCAAACGTCTCCCCACATTGACGGCAGCGAACTTCAATGGGTACTTCCTCTAAATACAACTGGGAACCCTCGGCCAGAGTTCCCTGCACCGCTATTTCATAGCAGAAGGCCAAAGTCTCAGGGATGACCTGCAACAGCCGCCCCACCTTCAATTTGACCTTGGTCACCTGCCTGGCGCCGTATCTCTGGGCCTCCGCCAATACCACTTCTACCACCTTTTCCACCAGCGACATTTCATGCATGGTTGGCAAGGTGACCCCCGTAGCGATACCAGATGTAACAAGTGCCCTCCTGCGAAACCATGCAGGGGCCATAGGGGAACGCGGGCGTGCAGCGGGTGCCGTAGAGTGCACATTCCGGCGGCGTAATTTGGCCCAACATCACTCGGTTGCAGGCACAGGCTTGGGGCAGTTCCTCTTCCTCCGGTTCCCCGTGCACGCCGAACCGTTCCCGCGCATCCCAATGCTTCAGCGCCGGCCTCAGGGCCAGGCCCGAATCCGGCAACAGTCCGATGCCCCGCCACCAGGCGGAGACAACCTCGAAAACCTGCCTCATGGCCGTCCGGGCCCGCGGATTGGCCCTCTCCGGGACCGCCCGTCGGTATTCGTTCTCCAACTTGGCTTCCCGCCGCCGCAACTGTTCCAAAATGGCCCGTACCGCCAAAAGCACGTCCACCGGCTCGAACCCGGCAACAATAGTGGGCCGATGGTACTTTCGGGGGAAAATACCCCAGGCCTGGGCTCCAGTAATGGTGGACACGTGCCCCGGAGCAATGAAGGCATCCACTTGAATCTCCCCACTCTCCAGCAGGGCCACCATGGCCGGCGGGGTCAACCGGTGGGCCACCAGCAGGGACAGGTTCGGAGGCAGGTCGGGCAGAGTAAGCAAAGCCGCCGTTGGGGCAGCGGTGGTCTCGAAACCGATGGCAAAGAACACCACTTCCTCCGTCGGATTTTCGCGGGCCAATTTCAGCGCGTCCAGGGCGCTGTAAATCACCCGTACTTCCCCTCCGGCCGCCTTCGCTTCAGCCAGGGAGCCAAAGCGGGTGGGCACGCGAAACATATCGCCGTAGGTAGCCAAAATTACTCCCCGCCGAGCCAGTTCGATGGCCTCGCCGATTTCGTGCGCTGGGCAAATGCACACCGGGCAGCCCGGGCCAGCAATGAGTTCGACGCTCTCCGGCAGCAGGGAGCGCAGTCCCCACTGGCTGAGGGTATGCTCGTGGGAGCCGCAGACGTGCATGATTTTAACTGGCTCTACCTGAGCCGCCAGGGTGGCAATTTGCGCTGCCAAACGCTGAACCCGGTCGCGGTCTTGGAATTCCCGTAGCATTTTAGGCCCCCGAGGCCAGGGAAGCCATCTCTTCAATGATGGCCAAAGTCTCCTGGGCCAAGTCTTCGTCCAATACGCTAATGGCAAACCCGGCGTGCACGATGACGTAATCGCCCACCTGCACGCCCTCTACCAACTGTATGCTCACCTCCCGGCGCACCCCCCCGCTTTCCACGGTCGCCAGGGAGCCGTTTATTTCCACTACCCGCATAGGGATTCCCAAGCACATCGTCCCCTCTCCCCAACAACCCAGGCCGCAATGGCGGCCTGGCCCAGACTCAGCCCGCCATCGTTGGGAGGCACTCGGCTGTGAACCAGCACTTTGAACCCTCCGGCCTCCAACTTTCTGACCGTGCTCTCCAGCAGGAACATGTTTTGGAACACCCCGCCGCTGAGGGCCACCACGTTTAATCCCCGGCGTTCCCGCAGAAGGGCACACACCTCCCCGATGGCCCGGGCCAAGCCCCGATGGAATCGGGCCGCGATGCCCTCCAGCGCTGCTCCGGCCAATATGTCCGCCACCACCGCCCGCAGTACTGGCGCCGGCTCTAAAATCGTCACCCCTTCAGATTCCTTGAGGTCAAAACGGTAGGCTTCGGTACAACTTTCGTCGGCGAGCATTTCCAACTCGATGGCCGCCTGTCCTTCGTAGTTGACTGCGTCCCTCACCCCAACAAGGGCAGCGACGGCATCGAAGAGACGACCGACGCTGGAAGTCAGAGGGCAGTTGAGGTTGCGGTCTAACATCTGCCGCAGCACCCGCCATTTCGCGAGGTCCAGTCGTTGGACAAAGGGCAGGGGCAGGTTCAGAAAATCCGCGCCGTAAAGCCGGTACAACCAAGTTGCCGCCATACGCCAGGGCTCTTTAATGGCTCGCTCGCCCCCCGGCATGGGCACGTAGGCCAAATGGCCTACCCGCTCGTAACTCCCGTAGTCGGCCACCAAGAACTCCCCGCCCCAGATGGTTCCGTCTGGGCCCAACCCCACTCCATCGAAGGAGACGCCAAGGACCTGCTCACAGCAGCCATTGTCCGCCAAGCAGGCCGCGATGTGGGCGTGATGATGTTGCACCGGCACCGAGTTTCCTGTGCCCCCCGTCCCTCGCCCCTCCTCCCTCACCCTCCTTTTCAGAGCATACTGGGTGGCCAGATAATCAGGGTGCAAGTCATGGGCAATTATCCTTGGGTGTACGTCAAACAGCCGTTCAAAGTGGGCGATGCCTTCCTCGAAGGCCCGCAGCGCGGCCTCATTTTCCAAGTCTCCAATGTGGTGGCTGAGAATGGCGTAGCCGTCCCGAGTGAGGCAAAAGGTGTTCTTCAAATGCGCCCCCACGGCCAGCACCTGCACCTCGGTAGCGAAGGGCAGGCGCAAGGGCTGAGGGGCATAGCCCCGCGAGCGACGGAGCAGCATCTCCCGTTCCCGAAAGGCGCGGGTGACCGAATCGTCACAGCGGCGGTAAATGGCCCGATTGTGGGTCAGGAAATAATCGGCAATGTTCTCCAACCGGGCGAAGGCATCCGCATCCTCGTAGGCAATGGGTTCATCGCTGACGTTTCCGCTGGTCAGCACCATTGCCCTCCCAAACCCTGCCAGCAGCAAGTAATGCAGGGGCGTATAGGGTAGAAAGAAGCCCAGATACCGCTGTTTGGGAGCCACAGAGGGAGCAATGGGAGGTAGTTGGCCAGCCGGTCGACGGCGGAGGAGTACGATGGGCCGGCGGGGACTGAGGAGCAAACGCCGCTCAGTTTCGGACACCACACAGTACTGCTCTACGGTGGCCAAATCGGGAGCCATGAGGGCGAAAGGCTTATCCTCGCGGTATTTGCGGGCGCGCAAGGTGGCCACTGCCTGCTCGTTGGTGGCATCGCAGGCCAGATGATAGCCTCCTAACCCCTTTATGGCCACAATCGCTCCCTCCTGCAGCAGCCGTGCCGTCTCCCGGATGGGGTCTGTTCCCTCCACCGCCGACCACTGCCCGGCTGTTAAACGGCATAATTGGCGAAGGAAAGGAGACTGGAAGTCGCTTCCCCAAGCCTGTTTTCCCGTTCC
>DTZQ01000572.1 GCA_012961305.1 Armatimonadota bacterium
TATGCTGCCTTGCGGGAACAGCACTTGCGACGAGTGTACATTGGCCTGGAAACGGGAGCGGATGAACTGCTCCGCTGGCTGTGTAAACCGGAGACGGCGGCCCAGGTGCAGGAAGTGGTACAGCGGCTGAAGGCCGCTGGGGTAAATGTAGGCATTATCGTGATGTTAGGCCTGGGAGGGCGGCAGTTTGCCCCAGTCCACGTACATGAAACCGTCGCCGTGCTCAACCGTCTGCCTCTGGAGCGGGGAGACCTCATCTACTATTCCCCATTTGTGGAACTGCCAGACACCGATTATGCCTCCCGAGCGAGGGCAGAAGGCATTGAACCCCTCCTTCCGGCGGAAATGGCTGCCCAGCGCGCGGCCATCGAAGCCGGCCTGCGGTTTTCCGGCCCTAATGCCCCCCAGCGGGCGGTGTACGACATCCGAGAGTTCGTCTACTACTGAATTGCTTAGGAACCCAAAACCACGGGTGCTCCCCGGCGGTGGGATTTGTAAATGGCGGTGACAATTTCGACGGTATGGCGGGTGTTCTCTGCCGTGATAAAGGGTTTGCGGTCTTCTCGAATGGCCTGCACCATGTCTTCCACCTGGGCCAGGTGTCCCCGCCAGGCATGGGCAAAGGGGTCAGAGGCGACGGAAACGTCCTGTTTCTCTTGGGGACCGTAAGTGGCGAGCATTTGCTGTTCCTCTGCCTTTTCCGCCTCTTGGTCGTCTTGCTGAACGCGCCAGGTAACCAGTTTATCATCTACCACTACGATGCTGCCCCGGGTACCATGCACCATTAGTTCAGTATGCAGACCCGGATAAGCGCAGGTGGTTGTGACAATGGTGCCCAAGGCCCCGTTGCGGAACTTGAGGACGGCTACCGTTTTGTCCTCGGCCTCGATTTGGTGTCCGAACACCCCGTAATGCCCGTACACCGACTCCACCGGGCCACCAATCCACTGCATTAGGTCTACGGTATGCACGCCCTGATTCATCAACGAACCGCCACCATCCAAAGCCCAAGTGCCCTTCCATCCTCCGGCATCATAGTAGGCCTGAGTGCGATACCAATGAACCGTTCCGTGTATTCCCACCAAGGGTCCCAAACGACCTTTGTCCACGGCCTCTTTGACCTTGCGGAACAAGGGGGAAAAGCGGGATTGGAAAACTATTTGCAGTTTGCGCCCGGTCTCGCGCTGGACGGCAATCATCTCATCCACTTTCTCCACCGTAACATCCGGCGGTTTTTCGCAAATGACGTGCTTGCCGGCGCGTAGGGCTTGAATGGTCAACTGAGCATGGGTGCCGCTGGGGGTTACGATGTTGACCACCTCCACTTCCTCATCAGCGAGCAGGTCCTCAAAGCGGATGTAGCCCCGCACGCCAAAATCCTCTTGGGCTTTCTTGAGCCTTTCTTCATCGAGGTCACATACCGCCACCAGACAGGCTCCTTGGGCATCTTGAATGTCGCGACAGTGGGCTCGGCCCATACCCAAACCGAGCACCCCGAAGCCAATCTCTCGCTCAGCCATTTCTGATTCCCTCCAGTCCAGAGTTGAAACTCTGGGCTACTTCCACCAAGTCCCCACCGAGGGACTCAGTCAGTTTTCAACCAACTTGGTGGCCGTAGCCCTGTATTTGAATAGGGGGTCTCCAAAGTAGTATACCATCCCTTGCCTCACACAGTCAAGTAAAAATTTTTTCTCCAAACCCCTTTACAAGTTCTCCCGATTTATGTTATAATAGAAAAGTCACACCGCCCCCGATTCTGTCAGCCTGATGACCGTGGTTAGGGAGAAACCATTTTTAGCCGATTTCTGCGTCAGGTAGCCCAACCCTTCGGTAGAAATGGCCTTGGATTGCCAGAGCAGGGGTAAATCCAATGCTCGCCTGAGATTTAGCAAACGGATTCTAAGTCTGCCCTTGCTTGGTTTAAGACCCAATGAACCGGTTGTGTAAGGGAGCATAAAGTCATGTCTACCAAAGCAACGGACCGGGCCACCATGCTGAACACGCCCCCGGCGGCGTGCACTACTTCCGTTGATGTCACCTATGAACGTTTAAAGCGGGTTTTGGATGTAATTATCGCCTTTACCCTATTGGCGATGTTTTTGCCCCTGTGGTTGTTCATCGCCCTGTTCATTAAGTTGACTTCTAAGGGGCCGGTGTTTTACACCAGTACTGTGGTGGGCAAAGGCGGCAAGCCGTTCACCTACTACAAGTTTAGGACGATGTACGCGAACAATGACCCTACTATCCATGCGCGTTTTATCGAGCAGTTCGTTCGTAAGAACCGACCCTTTACGGAAGTACAGGGGAAAGGC
The DNA here is from genome assembly GCA_012961305.1 of Armatimonadota bacterium. GTDB lineage: Bacteria > Armatimonadota > UBA10988 > UBA10988 > DTZQ01 > DTZQ01. The sequence goes on from DTZQ01000572.1 coordinate 2,313, forward strand.
GGCTCCCGCCGCCCCGTGTACAAAGTTATTAACGACCCGCGGGTGACGCCCTTCGGGCGTCTGTTACGTAAAACCAGTTTAGATGAGATTCCCCAGATGTTCAACGTCCTGCGGGGGGAAATGAGCATTGTGGGTCCGCGCCCCCCCGTTTGGCATGAGTACCAACTGTACACCGATTACTGCAAGCGCCGCCTGGCGGTGCAACCGGGCATTACCGGCCTGTACCAGGTCAAGGCCCGCAATCAGGTTCCCTTTGCGGAGATGCTGCGGATTGATTTAGAGTACATCCGTCAGCGTTCCTTCGCCCTCGACCTGTGGATTATCTTACGCACTTTTTTGGTCGTCGCCACCGGCGAGGGAGCCGAATAGGCTAATCCAGTTCCCGCACCAACTCTACTGCCTGGGCAACGGCCTCTTCAAAGGCCGTAAGGGCTTGGTCGGCCTGGGCCTCGGTGAGCATACCCCGGTCCCCGACCAGAATGACGCGCTCCAGAGAGAAACGCTCGCGGACTTTACTAATTTGCGCAGCGAGTGTCTTAGGGTCCGCTGTATTTCCCTCAAAAACCTCCACTGCGATCGGCCGTCCCTCGATATCGCACAATAGACCGATCACAATCTGAAGCTTTCCCTTCTTTCCGTCTCGATTGTGTCCCAGGCGTGCTAACGGACAGCAGCGACCCTCGAAATAAGTAGAAGTCACGTCATAAAGCACGAGCGAGGCGTTGCGAAGGTGACGGCGCGCCAATGCCCTCTCGATACGCTCCTGTCGCGGCACCAGCCAGTCCATGGCTGCATAGAGTTCATCTTCATCGGCATCA
>DTZQ01000573.1 GCA_012961305.1 Armatimonadota bacterium
GGGGGGAGGAAAAGGAGCCCGCACGCGGGGGGAGGAAAGGGAGCCCGCACGCGGGGGGAGGAAAGGGAGCCCGCACGCGGGAGGGGAAGGAAAGTGACCATTTTAGGGATGGAAACTTCGACTCCGCTGGCCAGTGTGGCCGTCCTTTCGGCCCAGGGGCTGCTGGGCGAGGTGTCCTTCCGTTGCCACCAAACCCTGGCCCAACGGTTAATACTCTGTTTGCAGCAATTGTTGGCCGAAATTGGCCTGACCGTGGCCGACCTCGAAGGCATAGCCGTTTCTCGGGGCCCGGGTTCCTTTACCAGCGTGCGGGTGGGAATGGCCACGGCCAAAGGTCTGGCCCAGGCGTTGTCCCTTCCGCTGGTAGGAGTATCGGCTCTGGACGCGCTGGCGATGGGACTGCCGGACGGGGAGGCTATCTTGCTCTGCCCGCTCCTCAAAGCCCCCAAACGGCATTTCTACACCGCGCTTTACCAACGGGAAGCCCCGGACGCTGTGCGGCGGGTTGCGCCCTACGCCCTTCTCTCCCTGGAGGAACTTGCCCTTCGCCTGATGGAAAGGGAGCAACCGGTACTGGTGGGAGGACCGCTCACGGAGGAGGAGCGAATCCAATTGCAGGAACACAGCGGCGTGGCCATCCACTGGGCCCCCACGAGCCTCTCTCTGCCCCGGGCCGCGCTGGTGGCCGAACTGGGACGGCAGCGGTTAATGAAGGGTGAAAGGGACGAATTGTTCCGCCTCCTTCCCCTCTACGTTAAACCCTCCGAGCCGGAGGAAAAACTGGGGCGGCTGTTCACGCGGGTGGAGACGGGGATAGAATAGAACGCAAAATTATGGGAGGATATAGTCTCACCATCGAGCCGGCCAGCCTGGACGACTTGGATGGCATCTTGGAAGTAGAACGGGCCTGCTTCCGGTCGGTTTGGACCCGCGAGCAGTACGAGTACGATTTGGCTTACAACCCCGCTGCCCATCACTTTGTCGCCCGGCTGGGAGGGCGAATTGTGGGCAATGCGGCCATGTACGTCGTTGGAGATGAGGCCCACATCGCTACCTTAGGCGTTCTCCCTCACCACCGTAGAACGGGCATTGGCACTGCCCTGCTTCAGTACTTGCTCGCCCAAGCCCGGCGGCGCGGGGTAACCCGCATCCACTTGGAAGTACGGGCCTCCAACCGGGTAGCACAATACCTCTACCACAAGCACGGCTTTCGCAGCGTCGGCCGGCGGCGGAACTACTACACCAATCCGGTGGAGGATGCGGTGGTGATGGTGTGGGAGGAGGAAGAAGATAGGCAGAGGCGGAGGTGGAGCCGATGGTGGAAGGTAGTCCGCTTCGGACTCAGGCGCTTCAGCGCCGTCATTGGACGGGGCACTTCAGTGCTGTCATCCAGGTTATCGGGAGGGGTAACGATGAAGGCAATGCGGTTATTTCTGCTCTTAGGCGTGGCGGTGCTCCTGGGATTGGCCAGTTGTCGTTTGGGGGTCAAGGAGGAACCACCTCCGTCGGTAGCCGCAGTTGCGTCTGAGAGACCGGCCCGTAGGGAACGGGTGCGCCCTCCGGCGGTGGCCGGGGCTTTCTATCCGGCCTCGCCCACTCTGCTGCGGGAGCAGGTGGAGAAGTTCCTGGCGCAGGCGGAGGAAATCGCCGTGCCGGGGGAGTTGGTCGGCCTAATTGTACCCCATGCCGGCTATGACTTTTCGGGAGCCGTAGCCGGCTATGCTTACCGGCAACTGCCAGGCCGCCACTTCTCCACCGTAATCTTGCTGGGCCCCAGCCACTACTATCCCCTGTTGGGTGCAGCCTTGCCCGAGGCTGACTATTTTGAGACTCCTTTGGGTCGGGTCAGGATAGACCGTTCGCTGACCGAGCGTTTGGTCGCGGCTGGCATCCGGGTGGAACGTCTGGCCCACCTGCGGGAGCACTCTTTGGAAGTGCAACTGCCCTTTCTCCAGGGCACTTTGAAGGATTTTGACCTTTTGCCGCTGGTTCTGGGGGAGATGACCTCGCCATTGCGTACCCAACTGGCCGAGGCCTTGGCGAAAGTAGCAGAAGGGCGGAGGGTGCTGTTCATCGCCAGTTCCGATATGGCTCACTATCCGCGATACGAGGACGCGGTGAAGTGCGACCGGGCAACCTTGGCAGCCATTGAAACGGGCGACCCGGAGAAGGTGCTGGCCAACGAACGAGAGTGGGTGGACAAAGGCATTCCGCAGTTAGGCTGTACTTTGTGCGGCCTGGAGCCGGTAGTGGTGACCCTGATGGTGATGAGACGGCTGGGGGTGAGCGGAGTGAAAGTGCTCAAGTACGCCAATTCGGGCGACGTGCCAGTTATCGGCGACAAAATGAGGGTGGTGGGCTACGGTGCGGTGGCCCTATACCGCCCTACCTCTAAAAGGGGTGCGGAGGGCGAGTCACAGGGTACGGAGCAGGGTAAGGAAGAGCCCGCGAGCCAACCCCTTGCCGGCGGCGAGCAACGGGAGGAAATCATCCACTCCCCGGCTGAGCCTTCCCCTCGAACCCTCGCAACTGAACCTCTGTCCTCAGAGGAGCAAGCGGCCCTTTTGCGCTTGGCCCGGCAGTCCTTAGAGGCCCACGTGTGCCGGAAGCCTTTGCCGCCGGTGCAGGTAGAATTTCCCCGCCTGCGGCAGAGAAGGGGGGCTTTTGTCACCCTCAAGAAACACGGGGAGTTGCGGGGATGCATTGGCCATATTTGGCCGGTGAAACCACTTTATCAGACGGTCATCGAAATGGCCGAGGCTGCTGCCCTGTACGACTATCGCTTCCCGCCCGTAAAGCCAGAGGAACTGGAGGACCTCACCATCGAAATTTCCGTGCTCTCGCCCCTGCGCCCCATCAGCGACCTGCGCGAGATTGAGGTGGGCAAGCACGGCATTTACCTCACCTACGGGCGGTTTTCGGGCCTCCTTCTGCCGCAGGTGGCTACGGAACAGGGCTGGGACCGGGAGGAGTTTTTAGCCCACACCTGTTTGAAAGCAGGGCTACCCCCAGATATGTGGCGGCGCGGGGCGAAGATTCAGGTCTTCACCGCTCAGGTATTTGGTGAAAGGTAAAAGGGCACGGGCCCTTAGGTCCACAGGCCGGGCAGGCGCGTACCGCAGTAACCACATTTGCCGTTGCGGACTTTGTTCTCCTTGATGTAATAGGCCACGCGCTTGATTACTGGCTTGTGGCAATGGGGGCAGTAGGTATGCTCTCCCGGATGGCCAGGCACGTTCCCCAAATAGACGTAATGTAGGCCCTGTTCTAAGGCCACCGTCCGGCAGCGCTCCAGAGTGCTCACCGGCGTAGGCGGCAGGTTCTTGAGTTTGTACATGGGGTAGAAACGGGTGAAATGCACCGGCACCCCCGGGCCCAAGTTCGCCTTTACCCAGCGGGCTAATTGCTTGATTTCCGCCGGGTTGTCGTTCAGCGTCGGCACCACCAAGTACACTATTTCCAACCACACCCTTTCCTCTTTAATCACCTGCAGCGCGTCCAGTACCGGTTTGAGCGTCGAGTCGCAAATTTCGCGGTAGAACTTCTCCGTAAAAGCCTTTAAGTCCACTTTGATGGCACTTACCTGATGGCACAAGTCCCGTAGAGGCTCTTCGCAAATGTAGGCACTGGTAACCACTACGGGGTGAATGCCCTCCTGCTTAGCCAGGCGGGCGGTGTCGTACATGTACTCGTAGAACACTACTGGTTCAGAATAGGTAAAGGCAATGGAGCGCGAACGGGTACGTTTGGCCTGCCGTACCACTTCAGCGGGGGACAAGTCGTAGTTGCGGGTCTGCTCCGGGCGGAACTGGGAGATGTCCCAGTTCTGGCAATATTTGCATTCCATGCAACAGCCCGCCGTGGCAATAGAGAAGGCACGCGTGCCGGGCAGGACGTGGAAGAAGGGTTTCTTTTCAATGGGGTCCACGTGCACCGCGCAGGGTTTGCCGTAGACCAGGGAGTAGTATTTCCCTCCCCGGTTCTCCTTCGTAGCACAGTAACCGCGCTCCACGTCGTCCACGACGCACTCCCGGGGACAGATGAGGCATTTAACCCGCTGGAGGCCCAGTTGCTTGTAGTACCTCGCCTCATGCCAAGAAGTGTTGGCCGAGGCGGCCTGGGCCGGACGGCGGGCCTCGCTGCCCCAAGCAACCAAAGGGCAAAAACTGGCTGCCAGAGCGGTTTTTACACGGCGCAGAAATTCGCGACGGGTGACTTGCATGGGCTTTCTCCTTACACGGTACGCTCTACCACCTCGATTTTCTCCCCCTCGGCTACGCCCAGATGGTAGGCGGCGGAGGCCGCGGTGGCAATGTGCTTGGGAGGGCGATTTTCCTCCTCCAAAGAGGGCAGGTTGTGCGTCGCGCGCAAGTCGGCAATAATTTTCGCCCCCACCGTATCTAAGGCCACCGGGTCGGTGGACAGCAGTAGGGCCCCGTAGGGCTCTGCCCACTGGGGCTTGAACCCCGGTCCCCCGTGATACTGCAACCGGGTGGCGTCGCAGATGATGAGCCGTTGTTTGTCCCTAATCTGGGGCAGGGAGTTCAAGTCCGCGATGTAGGGGTCGCAGTTGTTGGGATGGTATTTATTGGGGTTGTGGATGCAGCCAAAATTGTTCTTCAGACACCCCGACACCCCGGCCAAGCCATGGTCCTTCAGCACCGGCACGTTAATCAGGGCCGTAGTGTGCACGGTGAGGATACTGCTCAGCAAGCCGCCAATTTTGCCCTTAACTACCAATTTCGGGTCGTAGCCCACGTGGTCGGTGCCAAAACAGCGGAACCCTGCCCCCCCGTCGCGGATTTCAAATCCCGCCTGCCGCAGTTCGCGGTCGGTGCGGTCCCAAGCGATGATGTTGCTCTCCTTCACCCCGGCCGCGGCCAACCCGGCGGCGAGGGCCCGTACTAACTCGACATGGGTGGACAATCCCCGCCCGGCCAGGCAGTTGAGTTTGAGGCCCACCACATCGGTCGGAGTGACATAATGCTGCCAAGCGGCCTCCGGCGAGCGTTCGCCGCTCAGTTCGCAGAGGGCCTGGGCAAGCATGGTACGGAGGCGTTCTTCGTGCAACGTCCCATCGTCGCGGATGCATTTCGGGTCGCGCACGACGACCACTTTGGCTCGCTTGGAAGCGGTTGGGGCATCAGAGGTTGTCGGGGGAGTTGAAGGTTGGGCAGAACCTTCGGTGACCGGCGGGTGGGAACGAGTCGCACACCCCCCCTGGGCCAGACCCCATACTCCCAGCCCCCATCCCACGAGGTTTCTGAGAAACTCGCGCCGCTGCCTTTTCGTGCCCATCGCGGAACCTCCCAGTTCCCCCATTCAAATTTTACCACATTTCCTCCTTTTCGTCAAAGGTCGCTTTCCGCAATCATTCCTCCCCCTCCACAATGCGCGGCGTCACCAGGACAAACAGTTCCTCCTCCTGACCGGCCGCGGTTCGGCGGCGTTCGTTCTCTACCCCCTTACCGCTACTCAGGCGGAAACCGCCAAAGAGGACCGAATGGCCCTTCGGCACCCGGACGGTGGTGGTGAAAGACCTCTGGTCTAACCTGGGCAGGGGCTTCCCTTCGGGGCCTTTCACCTCCCCTGCCAAACGGCGCAAAGTTACGGCTAACAGCAGGGTGACGCTTTCGCGAAGCGGAGCACCCGTAATGCGGGGCACCAAGTACAGGCTCTGCCCGACGAAGAGAGAGTGAGGTCGGTCAGACCCCTCCGAAGCAGCACCTTCCGCCTTCTTCCTCGTCAGTATTTCTTGCCCGATAGAGAGAGTGGTCGGCTGGCAATTCTGAGTCACTATTACCGGGGCATCGAGGATGTTAACCTGCCCGCGCCGGCGGAGGATTTGCAGTTGCTCCCAAACATCTCCTCCCATAACGTAACGGAGGCCGGGAGGGGAGCCAGGGGAAGGACCCCGTGAGGAGGTCCAGGGCAACCTCGTTTGCCCTATGGCTTCTGGGTTTGCGGTCAAGAGGTGTACGGCTATCTCTATCTGGCGCGGCGGCTGGTCGAACAGGGCGATTAGTTCCCGCAGGTTAGCCAAGGCTTCCGGCGTACCGGTGGCGATTACGGCATTAAGCAAATCGCAGCCCAGTACGGGGGGAACGATGCCCTCCGGCAGCAGCAGGGCTGACACCGGCAGTGTCCCTTCTGCTGCGGAAGGAATAAGGGGACGGGCCGGTCGCTCGGAGGGGGTCGGGGCTTCCTCTGGCGCGGCAGGGAGCTCCGTTGGTTCCCAAGCCCGTCCACCCAACATGCGGGCCACTTCGCTGGCCCGAAGATAGTGCAGGAGTATGGCTGCCACTTTCAGGCCCGAAGGCCGCGTTTCCACAGGCGGCGGTTCCTCCTTCGGCCTGGGTCGGTCGAGCAGGGAAATTACCGTGCGGAAGGTCTCCAGGGCCTCTGGGGTGCCAGTCACGAGCAATTCATTGCGCTCTCGATGGGCCAGAATAGGGCGTTGCAGGCCCTCCGGAATCAGGCGGGTGAACACCCCGGTGGCTGGCATTAACTTGGCCTCTTCTCCCACTACCGCCCCTCCGAACAGCCGCACCAGTTCTTCGGCTTTGGCGTGCTGGAGGGGAATGGTTTCCGGGCGGAGGGTTTCTTTTTCGGTCCCTGCTTCGGAAGAAAGCAGTAAAATCAGAATCAAAACGAGCCGCATCGTGCTCACCTCCTCCTCTGGCGGTAATATACCCACCAGTCGGAGGGGCGAAACACGATGCGACTGAGAGCACATGGGGAGCGTGCAGGTTTCCCTCCCGGCTTTACCGAGGACGAGGTGTTTCGCGCCCTTCTCGCTGGGGAAGCGGACGGGGCAGTTCGGGCAGCACGGCAATAGCCAGGGCTGTCACCGCTTCTCCCGGACTGGACGGGCGTTGGGCACTTACGGAAACGATGTCCCCGACTTTCAAATCCTCCAATTTAAGCAGTACGGTCTTGGCGACCTTGGTTTGCTCCGTAGTAACCACACTCACCACGCCTTGGCGGGTGCGAACTTGTAGCGGTTCCGTGCTGGTCACCAGGCCCATGACGGGCAGTCGGCCCATCATCCCCCCCGGACGTCGGCCTGGCCCTTGCCGACCTCTCCCTGGCTGTGCTCTCCGTTCGGCCCTCGGTCGGCCTTCGCGGCCCATGGCCGGCAGAGGCAGGCGGAGAACAAATCGCGCAACCCGACCAACAATCATCAGCGCCATAAGGTCCCGGCGCTGGGGAGTGCCTTCTAACTTCTTGTACACGGCAATGCCCTGAGCCGTGACTTTCCCCTCCTGTCGCTCTCCCAGGACAGCCACCAAGTAGTTGGGCTGCACATCTTTAAGGGTTCCCTTGACCAGTTTCAGAATGAGCGTCTGGTCGCCGACCTTCACGTTGACCGTAGGGGCTGCTCCCTCCACCCGGGGCCGGCGGAGAATTTGTATCTGTAAGCCCTCCTCGGTCTTGGCGGTGATTTTGCCGATGAGGGACGGGAAAGCCCTTCGCCGCATTCTCTCTGCCCCCGGACGACGCGGCTGCGCCCATCCTACGGCCAGCCCAACGGCTCCGACCAACACCAGCACCGCCAGGCCCAACTTTACTCCCTTGCTTTTGCCCATAGTTACTACCTCCTTTCGTCTTTACGGACGGAAATGACCACCCATCCCCGCATCCTGCACCCTGTATCCTGCATCGCGGTGGCAGGGGAGGGGCATCCCTTCCCATAGACGCTAAAAGGAAGGGAAAAGTTCATTCAGGCACCGGAAATTGGGCAGCGAACTCAGCGAAGGTGCCAGCCTCTAAGTGCTGCTGGAGACGGTGCATAAGGCGTTGGTAGAAAGCCAAATTGTGGTAGGTCAGCAGCCTTACGCCCAGGATTTCGTTGGCCTTGACCAGATGGCGCACGTAGGCTCGGGTGTAGTAGCGGCAAGTGTAACAGTCGCAAGCGGGGTCCAGGGGGGTCAAATCCTCCGCATATTGGGCTTGGCGCAGGTTCAACCTGCCCTGCGAAGTAAGGGCCGTTCCCGTGCGACCCAGGCGGGTGGGCAGCACGCAGTCGAACAGGTCCACTCCCAGTCGGACGGCGTGTACGATGTCCTCCGGCCAGCCTACCCCCATGAGGTAGCGGGGTCTATCCGCCGGCAGAGCGGAAGCGGTGTAGGCGAGGACCTCCCAAGTTATCGCTTTGGGTTCCCCCACACTGAGGCCGCCAATGGCGTAGCCAGGGAAATCAAGTTCCACCAACCGCGCTACACTGGTCAGGCGCAAATCGCGGTCAAAGGCCCCTTGCACAATGCCAAATAGGGCTTGGTCTTCCCGCCGGTGGGCGGCACGGCATCGTTCCGCCCAAGCCAAAGAGCGCCACATTGCCTCTTTCGCCCGCTTGGGAGAGCAGGGGTAACCGGGCACGTCATCCAAGCACATGATGAGGTCGGCCCCCAAAAGTTCCTGGGCCGCAATTACCGACTCCGGCGTGAACAGATGGGTAGACCCGTCCAAGTGCGATTGAAAGGTCACCCCTTCTTCCGTGACCTGACGCAGGGCTTGCAAACTGTAAACCTGAAACCCTCCGCTGTCTGTAAGAATCGGCCCCTCCCAGTGCATAAACTGGTGCAGCCCGCCAGCGCGGTGGATGATTTCCACCCCCGGCCGCAGGTACAGGTGGTAGGTATTCCCCAGCAGGATTTGGGTTCCCAACTCCCGCAGTTCCTCCGGGGTCATGGCCTTCACCGTACCCTGCGTCCCTACGGGCATGAAGGCCGGGGTGTCCACCTCGCCGTGGGGGGTACGCAACCGCCCCCGCCGCGCCCCGGTGAGGGGGTCCATCGCCAGCACTGCAAAAGTAGTGGACATAGTTTGGAAAATACCTCATGGGGCGTAAATTGTCAAGTTAACTGACGAAACTGTTGCCCTCCCGCCGATTTTGTGCTACAATTAAACTTGAAAGGAGCCATGAGTATGCAGGTCAAAGACATCATGACCAAGGAAGTGTTGACCGTACATCCCAGGGATACCGTATGGAGAGCAGCACAATTGATGGCCGAAAGCGACCACGGCGGGCTGCCAGTGGTGGACGAAGGAAACCGGGTGCTGGGCATCATCACCGAAACCGATTTGCTGCATTTTACCCTGCCCAAATACATCGAAGACTTGGGGGACGTCGGTTTTCTGCCGGAGGACTTTGAACCCTTTGAGCGGCGGATGGAATGGTCGGTGGAAGCGCGGGTTTCCGAAGTGATGACTAAAAACGTCATCACCGTAACGGAGGAAACCAGCGTCGTCCAGGTGGCTACCCTGATGTTGTCCCGGCGGGTCCATCGCTTCCCCGTGGTCCGCGAGGGCCGACTGGTGGGCATTGTCAGCCGGGGCGACATAGTGGACGAAATTGTCTACCAGGGCTTGGCCGAACTGCTGGGGCTGGAAGCAAGTTAATTTCGCAGGGAACCGCCGCGGTGGGGAAACGGTCAATATAGCAGGAGGCAAATAAAAAATGCAACTGTGGCTGATAGGATGGGCCCTATGCTGGGGATTGAGACTGGGAGAGGGGCAGGAAGTTCTCACGGCAGCGCAGGAAGCCTACTTGGCCGGACAGGATGAACGAGTGATAAGGCTGTTGGAGGAGGCTCTGCCCACTTTACCCCGTCCCTCCCGGGCTGCTCTGTGGCTGTTCCTGGCCCGCTGTCGGTTGAACCAGCATGAGGAAGCCCTGCGCCAATTGACCAAGTGGAGTGCCAACTACCGAGGGGGAAATGTATGGGACTATTTGGTGGACTATTACTGCCATCGGCTAACTGCAGAGAGAGTGCAAGCCCTGTTAGTCGGCCCTCGCGAACGTTGCTTGGGCCTGTACTATTTGGGGGCCCACCGTCGCTATTACGAGGGCGACCCGGAAGGGGCAGCGAAGTTCTTCCGAGAGTGCCTGGAGACCTACGACCTGGTTGTGCCGGAATACCGCTTGGCTCAGGCAGAATTAGAGGCCCCCTCTTCTCCCCCCCACACCGCCCTCTATGCCTGCCGCAAGTATCGGCTGTTTCGCCATCGAGACGGCCAATGGGCCCTCAAATATCCTCCCGACTGGCATTTGGATTGGCAGGGAGACATCGTGGTGTTTTTGGGCCCACGGGCAGAAGTGGCAGTAAGTTACCTGCCTCAGCCGGACGGACCGCTGCTGGCCCGGCTCAAACAGACCGCTCAGGCTAATGGCTTGACCGTTACCCGGGCTGAAAAGGCCGATTTGCGCTGGGCCGGGCTAAAGGGGGAAGCCTGGGAGGTGGAGGGGCGTAAGGGCAACCAACGCATGGACATTTTGGCGGTGGAGCACGGTGAGGGGTGGCTGCTGCTGCTGTTTTCCACCGCGGCGGAGGACTATCCGTGGCAACGGGCCTACTTCAATCTTATGCTCCAAAGTTTGGGCCCGTGAAAAAAAGCAAAAAATTTGACAAATCGGGAAAAATGCGGTATAATAAACTTAA
>DTZQ01000574.1 GCA_012961305.1 Armatimonadota bacterium
CCGAGGGAACCAACTTCCATTGGTTTGGTAAAAGTAGCCCCGAGTTTGAACTTTGGGCGAGAAGGCTGGATTTCCTTTCCCCAAACCAACTTAAGCCCGGCGGTTTTAAATCATTGAAAACCCCTCCAACCTTAGAGGACAGACTTGCGTTAGGGACGCAAATGTGTTAGAATATAAAACATGAGGCAGCGGTGGGTTTGGATAGGAGGACTGCTCCTGTTCCTGAGCCTGGTGGGATGGCTCTGGCGGGAGGTGTTCGTTTTTACCGGCCTCCTGTGGTGGAATGCTCCCCTCGCGGAGGAAGAGAAAATTGACCCGCCGGAGGCTCCACCCTTGGTGTGGCCGGACCTCAGCAAAATTGACCTTGAAGAGTATCGGCAGCAGCATTTGTATGCTCCCCGGTATTGAGGTGCTGAGGACCTAAGGGAAGGAGGAAACCATGTCTGGACTCATTGAACGTTCGTTGGAGTTGGGCCTGGGGGCCCTGGCCCTGACCAAGGAGAAGGCCCAAGAACTGGTGGACGAGTTGGTGAAACTGAAGGCCGTACCCAAAGAGCGGGGCAAGGAACTGTTGGAGCGCATGTTGGAGCGCGGGCGCGAAGCGCGGGACCAACTGGAACAGGTGGTTCAGCGCCAGGTTAAAGAGGCCCTGCAGAAAGCCAAATTGGTCACGCGGAGCGAGTACGAGGCCCTCTTGCAGCGTATAGCGGCCTTGGAAGAGAAATTAGCGGCCGCAGAAGCGGAAGAAGAGTAGGGAAAGGATGGGGAAGAGCCATGGAAAAGATGCCTCCGCGGCGCCTGCTGACCTTGGCGCTGGCGGTAGATGTAATCCTGTTGCTGTTGGCAGCGCTGTGGTCGTGGTGGGGCGGGATTCCGGTGTGGAGCCGAATTCGCCTGACCTTAGGTGGTTTGGCCGGCGGTCTGGTGGGCGCAGGGGGCATGATGCTGATGAACTACGGCCTGGTCAAATGGGCAGTACGTCAGCAGTGGCAGGAACCGCGGCGCTGGATTGAGGAGTTGTTTCAGCCCCTCTTTTCCGGCCTGAACCTGCGGGAAATCCTGATTATCAGCCTGGGCGCCGGGTTTGCCGAGGAAATCCTGTTTCGCGGCGTGGTGCAGCCGAGTTTGGGTTGGATAACCGCCAGCCTGCTGTTCGGCTGCCTGCACGTGCCCCAGCGCAAGTTCCTTTCCCTGGGAGCCTGGGCCACCGGGCAGGGCCTCTACTTGGGTGGGCTGTACCTCCTGACTGGTAACCTCCTCGTGCCCATGCTGACCCATGCCCTCTACGACGCCGCAGCCCTCAGTTACCTGCGCTACATCTGGCCCTGGACCCGCCAAGGGCAGCGGTTCCGCTTAGGAGGGTCAAGTTGAGGTGGGGTGGGAGCCGAGTCCCCAGTTCCCCCGGAGGTAATGTACTCATGCTGAACTCAGAGGTACTAAACGAACTGAAAACCATTGTCGGGGCGGAGGACGTACTTACCGCACCGGAACATCTCCTTACCCATGCTTACGACGGCACCCCGCTGCTGCGGCGGAAGCCCGAGGCGGTAGTGATTCCCGACAACACCGAGGAAATCGTGGCCATAATGAAACTGGCCAACGAGGCCGACTTCAAGGTAGTGCCGCGGGGCTCGGGTACGGGCCTCAGCGGCGGTTCCATCCCCACGGAAAACAGCATCGTCCTGCTCCTGACCCGGCTAAATCGCCTTTTGGAAGTAGATGCCGCTAACCTGACCGCCCTGGCCCAGGCGGGGGTGATTACCGGACACTTGCACGCCGCCGTGGAGGCCCAGGGCCTTTTCTACCCCCCTGACCCCGGCAGTAAGGACATTTCCACTCTGGGAGGCAACGTGGCCGAAAACTCCGGCGGCCTGCGGGGGCTGAAGTACGGGGTGACCAAAGATTACGTCCTGGGCCTGGAGGTCATCCTGCCCACCGGCGAGGTCCTGTGGACCGGTGGCAAGTCGGTGAAAGACGTGGCCGGATACGACCTCAAGCACCTGTTCATCGGCTCCGAAGGCACCCTGGGCATTTTCACCCAAATCTTGGTCAAACTGATTCCCAAGCCGGAAACCAAGCGAACCATGCTGGCCTACTTCGATTCCGTGACTGACGCGGGCGAGGCCGTTTCGGCCCTCATCGCCGCCCACGTCATCCCTGCCACTTTAGAGTTTCTGGACCACACCACCATTCGCTGCGTGGAGGACTTCGCCCACATTGGTTTGCCTACGGACATTGCTGCCCTGCTGCTGATTGAGGTGGATGGGCGAAAGGCCCTGGTGGAGGAAGACGCGCAGCGAGTGATGGAGGTCTGTCGTCAGCACCGGGCCCGGGAGTTCAAAATCGCCGCTACTGAGGAGGAAGGGACCCAAATGGCTGAGGCCCGACGGGTGGCTTTGGCTGCCCTGGCCCGGGTGCGCCCCACTACCATTTTGGAGGATGCCACCGTCCCGCGCAGTGAGGTGCCCCGGATGCTGGCCGTTATCGAGGAGACAGCCCGCAAATACCAGGTTCAAATTGGCACCTTCGGCCACGCGGGGGATGGCAATTTGCATCCCACTTTCCTCACTGACGAACGGGACGAGGAGGAAATTGCCCGCGTCCACAAGGCCTTCGATGACATTTTCGCCGGCGCCATTGCCCTGGGCGGGACAATTACCGGCGAGCACGGAGTGGGCCTGGCCAAGCGGCGGTTCCTGCCTCAGCAGACCGGCGAAGTGGGCATTCGCCTTATGCAGCAGTTGAAAGGGGTGTTGGACCCCAAGAACGTGCTCAATCCGGGCAAAGTCATCGAACCGGGAACGCGGTTGGACGAACTGTGGGAGGTTCGGGGAGGCGCAAAAGTGCTCCCGTTCGTCTGACCGCTGCCACCGATTCAGAGGAGGCCGCCGGCGAAGAAAGGATTGCCCGGGAACAAACTAATCTCCGCCGAGCACGGAGTTCACCGTAATCGTCAATGGGTTAATGGGTCAATGGGTCACTTGGAATGGGGAGGCAACTTCTCCGGCCCCAAGGGGCCGGGCTATGTAGATATACTCAACTGTATGCACTGCGGGCTGTGTCTGCCTCACTGCCCCACCTACGCTTTGTTCGGTCTGGAGAAATCGTCCCCACGCGGGCGGATTGCCCTCCTGCGGGCTGTAGCCGAGGGCGAATTGACCCTAACTGACGGCCTGGCCGAGGAAATGTACCTCTGCTTGGGCTGCCGGGCTTGCGAAACGGCCTGTCCGGCCGGCGTGAAATACGGCGAACTGCTGGAGGCCGCCCGAGTGCAAGTGGAGCGGAATCAGTACGGTTCCCGCTTGTGGCGCCTGGTCAAGCGAAGGGCCCTGGATTTGTTCCTCTCCCCGCGGAAGATGCGTCGGGTCGGAAAATTGTTGCGCCTCTATCAGCGCGGGGGTCTACAATGGCTGGTGCGGAAAACGGGCCTGCTCCGACTTCTGAACGCCGACCTGGCCGCGCTGGAAAAACTGCTTCCCCCACTGCCCCCTCGGTTCTCCTCGGAGACCATTCCAGAAGTCACCCCGCCGCAGGGGGAAAAACGGGCGCGAGTGGGAATGTTGACCGGTTGCGTGGCCGATTTGTTCATGGCCCCCGAGAACGAGGCTACGGTGCGGGTGTTGGCCATAAACGGCTGTGAAGTGGTCACCCCCCCTGCCCAGCGGTGCTGTGGGGCCCTGCACGCCCATTTGGGGGAAATGGAAGCGGCGCGGGAGTTGGCCCGGCACAACATTGCGGTATTCGAGGAGGCCAACGTGGACGCCGTGGTGCTCAACTCGGCCGGCTGCGGAGCGGCGATGAAAGAATACCACCGCTGGCTGGGCCAGGACCCGGAATGGGCAGAACGGGCGCAGCGGTTCGGGGCCAAAGTCAAGGACCTCAGCGAGTTTTTATTGGCATTGGGGCTGAACAGGAGGGATTTACATCCCCTGGAATGCCGGGCCACCTACGATGACGCCTGCCATCTGGCCCACGGGCAAGGCATAACCGAAGAACCGCGCCGCCTGCTGCAAGCCATTCCGGGGCTGGAACTAATTGAGTTGCCGGAGGCCTCCTGGTGCTGTGGCAGTGCGGGGATTTACAACCTCATTCACTTCCGCGAAGCGCGGCAGTTGCTGGAGCGCAAGATGAAACATGTCCAGTCCACCGGCGCGGAATTGCTCCTGACTGGCAACCCTGGCTGTCTTTTCCAGTTGCGCTACGGGGTGCAGGAATGGGGCCTGAACGTGCGGGTGGAGCACACGGTCACGGTTTTAGACTGGGCCTACCATCCTCACCGCCGACCCGAGGAATTCTCCCGTCCCTCGCCGGATAGCGAATGAGAACCCTCGGAGGATGGCTACGGGAGGCAGCGCTAATGCGAAGAATTTGGCTATTCTGGTGGATTTTAGGCCTGGGAATGACCGGGGCCCAGGCCAGGCCTAATTTGGTACAAAACCCCGGCTTTGAGGAAGGCACAACTGCCTGGAACCTGCCGCCGGAGGTGTTCACGGTGGATGAGACCGTAGCCTACCGCGGCCAGCGCAGCCTGCGCCTGCACAACCCCCGCCCCGAGGTGTACCTTCTGGCTACCCAGGAGATTCCCTTTGCAGTCGGGCGGTTCTACCGGCTGAGCGTGTGGATTAAAACGGAGGACGTTCAGGGTGAGGATTCCGGGGCAACCATCTGCCTGGAGTGGTACAAGGGAGACGAGTACCTGGGCGGCTCCTATCCCCGGGGGTTCAAGGGTACTAACGACTGGCAGCATTTGGTGGCCGAAACGCTGTCGGTGCCACCGGGCACCACCCAGGTGCGGGTGGTCCTCTACCTGCGCCGGGGGATGACCGGCACCGCTTGGTTCGACGAGGTGGAAGTCACTCCCGGCTACCCGCCGCCCCTGCGCACTTTCCTGCGCGAGCCCTCTTACCGGGGCCAGTTCTTCGCCGACACGCCACGCCAGCGGGCCCTGTTGGACGTCGCTTGGGGCGAACCTCTGCCCGACGACCGGCCGCTGACCGCCACCGAACTGCGGCTGAGCCTCCTCTCCGCGGCAACCCCTGAACCCTTGCGCACCTGGACGGTCAAACCTCAGGCCCGCCGGGAACAGGTGGCTATTGACCTGCGTCGCCTGCCGGTGGGGGAGTACACCTTGCAAGTGCAGTTGGTAGAGACGGTTAACGGGGAGGTGTTAAGCGAGCAGCGGCACCCGCTGGCCAAACTGCCCCCCGGCGCCGGGCGGGGGCGAGTGTACATTGACGAGTACAACCGCACCATAGTGGACGGCCAACCTTTCTTTCCCCTGGGCCTCTACTGCGCTCACCGCCCGGCCAGCGACCAGGCCCTGCCCCGGCTGGATGAAATCGCTGCCAGTCCCTTTAACTGCCTCATGAACTACGGCATCAACAGCGGCTCACTGGAGGAAATTAGGGCCTACTTAGACGCAGTGCACCAACGGGGCTTGAAAATCATTTACTCCCTGAAGGACTTCTACGAGGGAACGCGCTGGTATCCGAAGCAAGTGGGCCCCTTTGAGGGCGAGGAGGAGATGACTCGCGGGGTGGTGACCACTTTCAAAGACCATCCGGCCCTTTTGGCCTGGTATCTGAACGACGAACTGCCCCGTACCATGCACTCGCGCCTGGCAGCCCGGTACGACTTGGTACGCCGCCTGGACCCCGACCATCCAACTTGGATTGTGCTCTATCAGGTCAACGAGTTGGAATACTACCTGGACACTACGGACGTACTGGGCACCGACCCCTATCCCATTCCCCGCATGCCCATATCGCGGGTGGCGGACTGGACCCGCCGCACGGTCCGGGCGGTGCGCGGCCGGCGGGCGGTGTGGATGGTGCCCCAGTTGCACAATTGGTGGGTTTACTACCATCGGGACGACCTGCGCCCCCCCACGCGGGAGGAAATCCGCAACATGGCCTTCCAGTGCTTGGTGAACGGGGCCAACGGGTTGATTTTCTACTCCTTCTTCGACCTCAAGCGCGACCCGGCCGGGTTTGCCAACCGGTGGGCGGACGCGACGGCGGTGGCAGAGGAAATCCAGCGTTTGGCGCCAGTACTCCTCTCGCCGGAGAAGGCGCCGCCGGCCCGCCTGGCGACTTACCTTCCCGAAGTACACCTGAGCACTCGCCGGTGGGGTAATAACCTGTACCTGCTAACGGTGAACACGGTGCGAGAGGCCCGGTCGGTGGTGTTTCGGGTGCCCGCGGGCACCCGAAGGGTGCGCGAATGGGACACAGGCACGGAAGTTCCCCTGGACGGCCTCACTTTCCGGGCGGAGTTTCCACCCCTGGGAGTGCAGGTATATGTCCTGGAGGGAAAATACCAGCAGTTACGGGTACGAAGGAAGAAAGTGCTATAATGCTCAGGGAGGAGTGGAAATGCGCGTCCGAATGCATCCGACTTCAGACCCACTTTTGGAACAGCCGCAGGCTGTCACTTTGCTGCTGCCGGTCATGCAGACCACCTTGGTCCGGGCCGGAATCGAGGCCTCGCGGGACGAAATCATTGACCGTTTCATGGGCGGGGCACCCCGCGTGGCGGTGGTGTACGGTTCTGAGGACCATCCGGCGCATTTGGGAATGGAGGAAGTTTTGACTTCCGCCTACGCAGCGGTATGGGAGGCAGAGGCGATACCCTTCGGCCTGGCCCAGAGCGCTATCTGTGACGGAGTGGCCCAGGGACACGTGGGCATGAGTTACTCCCTGGCCTCGCGCAATTTGACCACTGCCCTGCTGGTGAGCCAATTGGAGGGGCACGGCTACGACGCCGCCCTCATCTTAGACGGATGCGACAAACGCCCTCCGGGCAACCTGGCCGCCGTGTTCGAGGTGGACCGTGTTCGCCAGGCTTCCGGCCGGCGGCCATTTTACGCTACTTTCATCCCGGCCCCCGTAATGCCCGAAGTGGCCCTGCCAAAGGAGGAACTGGCCCGGTTTGCCCCCCTGAAAGCCAAACTGCCCCCACCGCGGCGGCAGGAAATGGACGAACTTCTGCGGGTGCCCCTGAAGAGTAACATTTACCCCATGCTCAAGAAGTTCGCCGACCAACTGCTGGACGAAGGGCTGTTCACGCCGGAGGAGCGAGATGATTTAGTGCGCACCGCCGCTAAGTTTGCCTGTGTCTCCGGCGGGGTTTGCGCCTTCATCGGCACGGGCAACACCAACCGGATGGTAATGGCCGCCCTGGGTTTGGTGTATCCGGGGCTGGAACTGCTCACCGCTCCGCCCACCCGCAAACAGGTGGAAGCGGTGGTAAACAACCTGCTGGCCCTGCGGCGAGAGGGTGACCCGGCCAAGAGCGCGACGGGCCTTGGACGGGCGAACTTGAAGAACGCCGCGACCGTGTGGAGTGCGGTAGGCGGAAGTACCAATTGGCTGCTGCATTTTCCCTACCTCGCTGCAGCCCTGGGCGAGGAGTTGACCCCCACCCAGTTGTCTTCCCTGAGTGCCTGCACGCCGCAAGTGCTGCACATTGACGACCTGGGAGGCAAGAGCATTTACACTCTGGCGTTGGAAATGCAGCGGGGGGAAAACAGCGGCTTGGCTACGATTATGCGGGCATTAGCGGAAGGGGGACACGTGGATTTGACCGCGCCCACAGTGAAAGGCACCTGGAGTGAACGAGTGGCGGCGGCTGTACCCCCTAATGGAGTGCAAATTTTCTCCGCCCGCCGGCCCCTCCGCCCCACCAGCGGGGTCCGGGAACTAAAGGGCAATTTGGGTCGGTGTGTGATTAAAATGGCCGGCCTCAGACCGGAGCAAGAGGAGGTTTTCGACGACAAAGTTTACCTGGCCCTGTTCTATTTGGGCGAATACGAAGCCCAGCGGGACCTGCTGAGCGGGTG
The DNA here is from genome assembly GCA_012961305.1 of Armatimonadota bacterium. Taxonomy (GTDB): domain Bacteria; phylum Armatimonadota; class UBA10988; order UBA10988; family DTZQ01; genus DTZQ01. Next base: position 7,841 of record DTZQ01000574.1, read on the forward strand.
GCGCGTGCTGGAGAAGTTGGAAAGGGCGGTCACCAGAGACGACCTGTTGGGCACCTACGAACTGAACTTCCCGGAGGCGGAGGAGGACCTGCGGGTTGCGCGAAGGATGAGCAAAGCGGAACTGTTCCGCTACCTGGTGGACACGCGGCGGCTACGAGTGATGCTCATCATTGCCGGAGAAGGCCCCAAAGCGCACGGGATGCCGGAGATGTACTATCCCTCCGAATACTTGAACCGTGACCCGGTGTTGAAGTCCACCTGCGCGCTGCTCACCGATGGACGTTACAGCGGTTGCACTTATGGGCCCAGTTTGGGCCACCTCTGGCCAGAGGCCCTCGACCACGGCCCCCTGGCAGGGGTACGCACCGGCGACTGGATTCACCTGCAACTGCGCCAAGGGCGCATCAACGTGTTGTCCCGGGGCAAGCCCGGAGAGGGATGGCCCCGACCGCTGCGCCGAACCGAACTTCGGCAGCGGCCGGAAATGGCCCAGCGGGTGGCCGAACTGCGCCGACGGCAGGCCACTTTGGCTCCCTCAGTGCGAGCGTTGCTGCAACACACCACCGGCCCCCAGGCCGGAGTGGGACCGAAGGAGTAAGCAGGACTTTGATTGGGCAATCTTGCTTACCTTAGGTGGCTTGCTCCTGCCCCTGCCGCCGGAGGTAGTGGCGGCGATGGCGAAGGCTGCCCAGAAATCGTCGCCTGCCGTCTGGGGGAGCCTCGGCTCGCCCGGCAACTTTTTAACTCATCGGCCCTAAATTTTTTGCCCCAGCCCTTAAGTTCCCCCTCAAAGTGCCGATATAATTAAAGGATATTGCATGGTGACCCCTTGCGGGTAAGGTTTGTCTGACAGAGTTATTCATAGGGGTGACAGGAGGATGCACTATGCCCTCATCACATGCAGCACATATCCTTGTCATCGAGGGCGAACCCCTCGTTGCCCGGTTAGAGCGGCGATGTTTGGAATCGGCCGGATATGAGGTAGAGGTCGCTAATTCAGCCACAGAGGGTCTAAAGCGCATGGAGAGGGGAGGGGTTGACCTGCTGGTGCTTGACCACCTTCTACCAGATGGCAACTCCTTTTCCTTTTTGGAGCGATTAGAGGCGCAGGGTTGGGAGGTTCCGGTAGTCATCGTTACTGCGGTGGACGAGGAGCAGGTAGCACGGGAGGCTATTGAGCGGGGGGTGCGGGACTACGTGCTGCAAGATGCGACTCTCCCGCGTTATTTGCCCCAAACAGTCCGGCGGGTGTTGAAGGAGGTGGAAACGGAGCGGGCACTTCAGCGGCGGAATCGAGCCCTGCGTGCCCTCCAGGAGGTCAGCACGGCCCTGAGCCAATCTTCTAACCTAACGGAAGTCCTGCAACGGGCCGTAGAGGGAGTAACCAAGGCCCTGGCGGCAAAAGGTTGCTGTCTCTACTGGAAGGAAGAGGAAACCGGCGATGCCGTAATGGTCGCCCATTTCGCCTGCTCCTCTACTTCGGTTCAGGACCCTACTATGGTTCGTATTCCTGCCGGGGTAGGTATTTGGGGTCGTTTGCAGGAGCGTAGGAAGGGTTGTGTGGCCACTGAGTTTGCCTCTTTCTCCTGTCCCTTCCTGTCTGCCCTACGAGAAGAAGGAATAAAGTCCCTCGCTTACGTTCCCCTTTGGGAGGGGGAAGAAGTAGTAGGCTTCCTGGCCGTAGGCAGTTCGGAGCCGGAACATTTTGACCAGGAAGATGTGCAACTGCTTACTTCCTTAGGCCAACAAATTGTTATCGCGCGGGAGAAAGTCCGGCTGTTTGAGCGGGTAGAACGGGCGAAAAATGAGTGGGAAACGACCTTCGATTCCATCGAAGACCTCATTGTCCTTTTGAACCAAGATGGCACTATTGTCCGGGTAAACGAGGCTCTGGCCCGTTATTTTCAGGCTACCCCGGAGCACTTGATTGGCCGTAAATGCTATGAGGTCTTCCACGGCCTTGACCATTTCCTGGAAGGTTGTCCTCACTTACAACTGCTGCGCACCGGCCAAGCCCACAGTGCTGACCTTTGGGAACCTGGCCTCGGGGCCTGGCTTAATGTGAGCGTTTATCCCCGCCGCAGTTCTGAGGGGGACCTTCTGGGCAGTGTGCACATCGTTCGGGACATCACCAAACGCCAACAGTTAGAGGCCGAACGGGAACGGCTATATCAGGAGTTACAGCAGTCAGAGGAGAAATACCGTGACTTGGTGGAAAATGCACAGGACGTTATTTTTCTTTTAGAGGGGCCCGATGGGCACTTTACCGCCCTCAATTCTTATTTTGAGGTTGTCTCCGGCTTTAAGCGAGAAGATTGGTTGGGCAAATCCTTCATCGGCCTGGTAATGAAGGAGGACCGCCTCCGGGCCATCGAGGTTTACCGCCGCACCCTGGGGGGGGAGAATACTACTTGTGAACTGCGCTTCCGCGCCCGAAACGGAGAGATACGGACCTTTTCGCTGCACAATCGGCCCTATCGGCGGGAGGGACGCATTGTAGGGGGAATTGGCATTGCCCGCGATGTGACTGAGCAGCGGAACTTGGAGGCTCAGTTGCGTCGGGTACAGCGGTTGGACAGTTTGGGCACGCTGGCCGGAGGCATTGCTCACGACTTCCGCAATGTGCTGACCAGCATCATGGGCTACGCGGATTTGTCCCTGGGTGAAGTTCCCCCGGATAGTGAGACCGCCCGCCGCCTACAGGACATCATCCTCCTCTGCGAAAGGGCGGCCGGGACGGTGGCCCAGTTGCTCACTTTCAGCCGGCAAATGCCCAGCGAGAAAAAACCCCTCTCCCTTAACCCGCTGGTCAAGGAAATGGCCAAAATCTTGCGCAGCACTTTCCCGGAAACCATTGCCATTCGCTACCACTTGGACGAGAACCTGGGCCTTATCAACGCCGACGTGAGCCAGATTCACCAGGCCCTCATGAACCTGTGCCTCAATGCCCGCGATGCCATGCCTGAGGGAGGCGAACTGTACATTTCCACTGCTAAAGTCGTCTATGAGGAAACGGAGGCGGCGGTCCATTTGGACTTAAAAGCGGGTGAATATGTCTGCCTTTCGGTAGGCGACACCGGCGTTGGCATGGATGAGGCCACCAAGGAGCGGATTTTCGAGCCCTTTTTTACCACGAAAAAGTCAGGTCAAGGCAATGGTTTGGGGCTGGCGATGGTGTGGGGTATCGTTAAGGAGCATCAGGGGGCTATCCACGTGTACAGCGAGCCGGGCCAAGGGTCAACTTTTCACCTTTACTTCCCCTGTATTCCCACAAATGAGGAGGCCATCACTTCGTTGTCCAAGGAGATACAGGAGGGATGGGAAACCCTTCTGCTGGTTGAAGACGATGAAAGTATTCGCGAGGTCGGACGGGATTGGTTAGAACATTACGGTTACACGGTTCTTACTGCTGCTGATGGGCAGGAGGCTTTGGAAATTTTCCGCCAGAAGGGGGAAAATATTGCTTTAGTCATTACTGATATGGTGATGCCTAAAATGGGAGGAGTGGAATTGTGTAAGGCCCTGCGGGGAATTAAACCTCAGGTGCGCCTCTTGCTCACCAGCGGCTACAGCATGGACTTGGTGGGGGAAGACCTTGAGGCTATTGGTTGCCATGATTTCGTGCACAAGCCTTTCCAAATGCACGAATTGGCGGCTAAAGTGCGCGAAATTCTGGACCACAGGGACTAAACCCCCACTTTCACCACCGCCGGGGGCGCATCTGGGCCCGTTCCTCCTCTAACCCGGCCTCGTATTCAGTTAGGGCCTCATCCACCGTCTTCTCCCGGTCCAACACCTGCCGCAGGGCCCGGGCAATGAGCCGAGGATTCTCCTCCGTGAACACCGTTCGTCCGAACAGGATAACATGCCCCCCGTGCTCCGTAACATTGTAAGCCAACTCCAACGTCCGCCGCGGACTCTCCCGCGGGCCGCCCAGGGCGCCAATGATGAGCGTGGGGTCGAAAGAGGTCAACTCCCGCCAGATTCGCTCGGTGGTGTACTCCGTTTTGATGAACAACGGCCGCTGGTGCTTGCGCAGGTAACTCATGGTACGCACAATCGAATCCGCCGCGTACTCCCCTCGCGCCTCCCGGTCCATGCCCGGCAGGTTGATGTTGGGCAGGAACACCTCCAAAATGTGGTCGAACCCCGGGATTTCCCCCACCTGACGGGCGAATTCCAGGTAGGCATTGAGCGTGCGCTCATCGGCCTCCACATCGTTGTTTAAGGTGATGGAGTACAGTCCCAGGCGGATGTAACACTCCCGCGCTACACAAATGAGGTTTTCACAGTGCTGCTCAGGGGTGAGGGGCACCGTTTGAAAGGGGGCCGAATACTGCTGCCGGTAAACCCCATGCCGAGGGTTCCAGATGCCGGTTTCGGCGTTCATCCGCACGATGGGGGTGACCGGACTGTGGTCGAAAAGTCGCTCTTCCAAAGCCAGTACTTCCGCATCGGCCGGGGTCATCAGCAGTCCATCAATGTAGCCGTCAGCCGTAATTTCCCGCAGCAGTTGGAGAAACTCCGACCGCGTGCGGTAGTGCGGGGTGGGATACCGCACTTGACCCAGACTCTGAATGCCTCCGGCCGCTAAGGCATCCGCGGCGAACACGAAAATCGGACTGCGCTTCAGCCAGTCCGAGTCCCGTACCTTGTCGAACACCCGCTCGCCCATAGTTCTCCTCCCACCCGGATTTTTCGCCCCTGGCCCTCTTTTTCCTCCCCTGCCGGGCCAATTTTTGCCTCCACAGGGAGGAACAAAAGAGCCAAGGGAGAAGTAAATGGCCGGAGGAAGGAATATGGCGGTTCAGTGGCATCCGTACTTGGTTTGGTTTCTACGGCAGGAGCATCTTGACAATGTTAACTTTAATTACCGCCGGGCTTAAGTTCGCTCCGGGAAAGGAAATCCAGCCTCCTCGCCCAGAATTCAAAACCAACGGAAGTTGGTTCCGTCGGTTTCCCACCCCCTTGGTAACGGTAGCCCAAGATTTCCTCTTGGGTAGGTCTTCAAGATGGTATTTCCAAGCGCAATCCATCGTAGGCTAATTTCACTCCTGAAGGCAGTTGGGCATTTACCGTTTCGTGGTCGAAGTGATGGGTCAAATGGGTCAGATAAGTGCAGCGGGGACGGAGGGTTGCCACCACCTCCAGGGCCTCAGTCAGGCTGAAATGGGTCGGATGCGGCCGGTAACGCAAAGCGTCCAAGATTAGGAGGTCCAAGCCCTTCAGTTGGTCCACAACCCTCGCCGGAATTAGGCTGACATCGGTAACGTAAGCAAAATCGTACACCCGGAAGGCCAGCACTTCCATTTCCCCGTGCCAGACCGGCAGGGGCAAGAAAGGCAGGCCGGCCACGGTGAAAGGCCCTTCAATAGGGTGCAGGACGAACTGGGGTATGCTACTGCCCTCCGAAGGGGCCTCGAAGGCGTAGGCGAACATCTGCTGCACAGTGGCTAAGGTTGCCGGACTCCCATATAAGGGGAGGGGAGCCTGCTGGCGAAAGTTGAACACCCTCAAGTCATCCAAGCCTAAGAGGTGGTCCGCATGAGCGTGGGTCAGCACCACGGCATCCAAGTGCCACAGGCCCTCCCGCAGGGCTTGTTGGCGAAAATCGGGCCCGGCATCAATTAACACCGCTCGTTCCCCTGCCCGCAGCAGGAGCGAGGGACGGGTGCGCTTGTTTTTGGGATGAGTTGAGCGGCACACCTCACATTCACAGCCGATAACTGGCACGCCGGTCGAAGTTCCTGAACCGAGGACCACGATTTCCATCACTACCCTTTCCGGTCAAAGGCAAGAATGTGGCTGCGCAAGCGGCCCTTACTGAAGTTGACGCAGGTGCAGAATTCTCCTCACGTCGTTGAAACTGATGAGGAGCATAAAACTCAGCAACATCACCAGTCCAACGGCGTGGATGGCTGCTTCTTTGCGCCGCGAGACCACCGGCCGACCATAGACCCATTCTAACAACTGAAAGACCATCCTTCCCCCGTCCAGAGCGGGGAAGGGGAAGAGGTTTATAAGGCCGATAATGATGGTGAATTGAAATACAAGTTGCAAAACGGAGTAGAGGCCTAAGTAGGTAGCCAGATTGATTTCCTGCACCAGGCGCACTGGTCCCCCCACCTCCGCCGGCAGCGTGCCCGTAATTATCCGCCACAGAGCGATGGTAAAGCCAACCACTACCCGGGCCGTATTTACAAAGCCGGCTTGGAACACTTCCCCCAGGGAGAGGCGCTCAAAGGTCTGAGTGAAAACGATGCCAATTTTGCCCACCCGCCGGGTGACGATGGTTTCCTCCCCGGGCGGCCCTTCTAAGGATTGTTCTTCGGTGACATAGGTGGTAATGGTGAAGACCAATTCCTGTCCCTCGCGCTCGACCACCAGTTCCACAGGCCGGCCAGGGCTGTTAGAGATTTCCTCATAGATAGTTTGGACTTCCCGGGTCCGCTTCCCGTTAATGCCCACAATGACGTCTCCGACTTGCAACCCGGCCTTTTCTGCCGGGCGGCCATGTAGAACTTTGGCAATGCGGGAGGTCGGCTCGCCGGGCTTGCCGAAGGCCAGACCCATAGTCCACACCGCTAACACCGCCAGGCACAGGTTCATAAGGCCGCCGGCTAAGAGCACCATTAGCCGCTGCCCCACTGGGCGGGTGTAAAAACCATTTTCCACTTTCGCCTCTTCCCCAGGTTCCATCCCTGCGATTTTCACCCAACCCATGAACAGAAACAGGCGTAAATGATAGGTTGTTTCCCCGCGCTTCCACCGATAAAGCGAGGGCCCTGCGCCGATAGAGAACTCCTGCACCCCCATGCCCGTTCGCTTTGCCGCTAAAAAATGGCCCAACTCGTGGAACAGGATAATCGTTCCCAAAACACAAATGTTGGCCAGAAACGAAAGCAAGAAATGAGTGGTCATTGGTACTCCTCAGCCTTAGCCCGTGCCCAGGCATCGGCCTCCCCCAGGTCATCCAAGGAGGGCGCAGTCAAAGGGGTATGTTGCTCCATCACCGATTCCACCAAACGGGGGATGTCCAAGAAACCTATTTCCCCCCCTAAAAACCTCTGTACGGCAATTTCATTGGCCGCGTTAAGCACAGCCGGCATGGTTCCACCGGTTTGTGCGGCTGCATAGGCCAAGCCCAAGCAGGGAAAGTTGTCCCAATCCGGCGGCTCGAAAGTTAGGGGGCCTACAGCCAGCAAATCCAACCGCTGGCGCTGGCTCGGCTGGCGCTCTGGGTAAGTCAGGGCGAACTGGATGGGCGTGCGCATGTCCGGCCAGTCCATTTGAGCCAGCACGCTGCCGTCCACGAACTCCACCAGCGAATGGACAATGCTCTGGGGGTGAATGAGGATGTCAATCTGCGCTACTTCCACCCCGAACAGCCAGTGGGCTTCGATGACTTCCAGTCCCTTATTCATCAAGGTGGCGGAGTCGATGGTGACTTTGGGCCCCATTTGCCAGGTGGGATGGGCCAGGGCCTCCTCCACAGTAATATGCTCCATTTCTGCGCGGGTACGGCCCCGAAAAGGCCCTCCGGAGGCGGTCAGAATGATGCGCCGCAGGCGGCTGCGGTCTTCGCCTCTTAGGACCTGAAAAATGGCGCTATGCTCGCTGTCAATGGGCACCAGTTGCACCCCCTGTTCGCGTACCCGGCGCATAATGTGCTCTCCAGCCACCACCAAAGGCTCCTTGTTGGCTGGAGCAAGGTCTTTACCCGCTTGCAGCGCCGCCCACAGGGGCTTTAGACCCAGCAGTCCGGTCACCGCTACCACGACCAAATCCACTTCGGGCAGGGTGGCAATTCGCTCCAGCCCTTCCTCTCCCACATACACCGGCACCTCCACCCCCAGGCGGCGCAAAGCCTCCGCCCGCTCCTCGTCGCGGACGCTCACCGCTTGGGGGCGAAATTGGCGTGTCTGCTCTGCCAGTCGCTCCACATTAGTCCCACAGGCCAGGCCCACCACTTCAAAGCAGTCCCGCAGTTCCGCGACCACTTCCAGAGTTTGCCGGCCGATGGAGCCGGTGGAGCCGAGAATGGCGAGGCGTTTGGGCATAGTTCACAGCAGCCAGAGCAGGCTGTAAAAGGCCACCGGAAACACTAAAAAGGCGCCCGCTAAATACTCCCACACGCTTCCCCACTGGGGCCAACGAGCCCAGAATAAAACCTCCTCCCTTTCGGAGGAGGTTCCTCCTTCTATCACCCGCAAAGGCGGGGAGAGGTTTCCCTGGGTTGCTTCTGCCATCTCCGGTTTAAGGTCTAACCTTTCACCTCCTACCGTAGCGGAGCAGAAGCGTTTCAACTTGGCCCACACTCGTTCACCCAAGTGGGAAGCGACCCCCACAAAAAGGCCGAGGGCTACTGCCTGCGAGTAGTCCCACCCGAAACCCTGACCGACGGTTGCGTAGAACACACCGCTGGTTACTAAGAGCCGGACTATCATCCCCAAGGGCGTGGGCACCAACTCCCCTCCCTCTGACCAGACGGGGCCTCTCTCCCGCTGGCGTTGGCGGGCAGCCAAAACGTCGGCCCCATGGGCTGCTCCAACTCCCAACCAAGTGGCCAATAGCAGCAGGGCTACCAGGTGGGCCCCGTTGCGGGTGATGGCCGTCACTTGCCGGGGCAGGTATTCCAGCAGCAGAGCGTAACTCAAGGTGCCCGATAAGTAGGCCGTGCCGAGCAGGCCCACGAGGAAGTCCCAGCCAGCGGCCCGCAGGCGTTTCTCCGTCCCATAGGTGATGAGGGTGGTGGTGAACACCAGGGTCAGAACAGCCAGCAGGATAGTGGCGATGAGCAGCACGAGGTCAGAACCCTTTTCGTCGCGGAAGTAGTAGGTGAACAGCAGGACCAGCATTCCCACCAAGTTGAAGGTGGAAATGGGCAGGTGCACTCCGCGCCGTTCCCACAGGTTAGTTAACTCCTGCAAACCCTCCAAGAACCCCCCTATCAGGAGGAGCAGCAGTGGCGCATCATGCCAAGGCGATTGGTTGTCCGCCACTATAAGTCCGAGGATTATTGCGCCCCCGAACAGGGCTATTAAGGTTCGTTTAACGTTCATACCACCACGAGTAAAGCAAGTCCGGGCCGCTTTATCTTGCAATTAGATTGCTTTGGCTCAGGCCGCCAAAGCGCCGGTCACGTTGCTGGAACTCGTACACCGCTCGGTAGAGGTCGGCTTTGGTGAAGTCAGGCCACAGCACGGGGGTTACCCACAGTTCGGCGTAGGCAATTTGCCACAGGAGGAAATTGCTGACCCGCATTTCGCCCCCGGTACGGATTAGCAGTTCCGGATCGGGCACCCCAGGGGCATAGAGGTATTGAGCGAAAGTTTCTTCGTCCAACTCCTCGGGGGCCAGGTGGCCGGCGCGCACTTCCTGGGCTACCCGGCGAGCTGCGTCTACGATTTCGAGGCGCCCTCCGTAGTTTAAGGCTAAGAAGAGGGTCAGACCCGTGTTGTCTTTGGTGCGTTCCATGTCTCGCCGCAGTTCCTCTTGGAGGGAAGAAGGCAATCCTTCCATCCGTCCTAAAAGGCAGACACGCACCTGGTTGGCGTCCAGTTCGTCAATTTCCTCTCGGATTTTCTGCTCAATGAGGCCCATCAGGCCCTGTACTTCCTCGGGGGGACGGCGCCAATTTTCGGCGGAGAAGGTGTAGAGCGTAAGGTAGGGAACCTTCAGTTCCCGGCATCCCTCGATGACTCGGCGCACCGCCTCTGCGCCGGCCCGATGGCCCAGAAGGCGGGGCAAACCTTGTCGCTGCGCCCAACGTCCGTTGCCATCCATAATGACCGCAATGTGCTGGGGCAGTCGGTCGGGGTCAATCTGCTCCCGCCATTTTCTCTCCTCCTCGGCCGACTCTGCAGAGGAATGAACAGGTTCAGGCTTTAGATTGCGCATCATGGCGGTTCATTTCCGCGGCCACTACCCAATACAGCCGCCGGCCTTTTACCCGCTGGCGTATTACCCGTAGCGGTCCGGTAGCGGACGGGACGGGCCCCGTTCCCTCCCTGGATTGGGCCGGGGTAGGGGAGGGGCCTGGGGACATTTCATCACCACTCCAAAGTCGCACCTCAGCGATTTCCCATCCCTCCTCAAGCGCTCGTAGTTGGGCCTCGTTTAGCAGCCAACCCAAGATATCGGGGCCGGGGGTCTCTTTCACACCTCCATTAACTCCTCTCTCTTGGCCTCATAGAGTTCTTCTATCTTCTCGATGTACTCGTCCGTTAGTTTCTGCACTTCCTCCAGCGCCCGCTCGCATTCGTCCTCGGAAATCTCCTTTGCCTTTTGCATTTTCCGCAACCTTTCGTTGGCCTCACGGCGGATGTTGCGAATGGCTACCCGACCATCCTCAGCCTTGCGGCCAATAACTTTTACCAATTCCCGCCGTCGTTCCTCAGTGAGTTCGGGTATGGGAATGCGAATGATGTTGCCATCACTGTGGGGCATCAGGCCCAAATCAGCCTTAGCCAGGGCCCTTTCCACCGCCTGGATTTGGGTCTTATCCCAGGGAGAAATGACCAACAGGCGCGGTTCCGGGACGGTAATAGTGGCCAGTTGGTACAAGGGCGTGGGAGTGCCGTAGTAGTCCACCCGGATATTCTCCACCAGCGCCGGACTGGCCCGCCCGGTACGCACGGTGGCAAATTCGCGCCGGGTCACTTCCACCGATTTCTCCATGCGCTCCTCCGCATCTAAGAGGACCTCGTCAATATCAGGCATGGTTCTTCCTCCTCACAATAGTTCCTACTGGCTCACCCCAAACGACCCGTTTGATGTTACCAGAGACGGCAAAGTCGAATACGATGATGGGTATATCCAGGTCCCAACAGAGGGACACGGCAGGGGCATCCATTACTTGCAACCGTAGTTTCAGGAAGGATTCGTAATCAATTTGGTCAAACTTGCGGGCCGAGGGGTCGCGATTGGGGTCGCCGCTGTAGATACCATCCACCTTGTGTTTGGCCATCAAGAGGGCCTCGGCCCCAATTTCGGCGGCCCGCAGGGCGGCGGTAGTATCGGTGGTAAAGAAGGGATGGCCAGTACCTCCCGCGAAAATGACCAGACGGCCCTCTTCCAAATGACGCAGGGCGCGGGGGCGAGCGAAAGGCTCAGCGATTTCCGGCATGGCAATGGCAGTTTGCACGCAGGTGGGTACGCCCATTTTCTCCAGGGTACTTTGGAGGGCCAGGGAGTTTATGATGGTGGCCAACATGCCCATGTAGTCGCCCGTCACCCGGTCTACCCCAACTGCTTCCCCTTGGGCCCCCCGGTAAATGTTGCCCCCGCCGACCACCAGGGCTAACTGCACCCCTAACTCGTGCACCGCTTTCAACTCCGCCGCAATCCACCGCAGGACGGAAGGAACGAGACCGAACTCCCGCTCCCCTGTCAAAGCAGCCCCGCTCAGTTTGAGCAACACTCGGCGATATTTAGGTTCCTGAGCCACTTGTTCCTCTCCATCCCCCAAACCTGCAGAAGCAGGGCTCCTGTAGCGAAAGTTTTACTCTTCTTCCCCCACCCGCAGACGCACGAAGCGACGCACGCGGATGTTCTCCCCCATGCGGCCCACCGCCTCGCTGATGAGGTCGCGCACCTTCCGCTTCTCATCCTTGATATAAGGCTGCTCCAGGAGGCAAACCTCTTCATAGAACTTTTGCATTCGCCCCTCTATGATACGCTCCTGCACCGGCGGCGGCTTACTGCGAACCTCCTCCTGGCGGCGCAGGATTTCCCGCTCCCGTTCCCGCACCTCTTCCGGCACGTCCTCTGGCGCCAGATAACGGGGGTTCATTGCCGCCACTTGCATGGCGAGTTCCCGGCCCAGGGTGGCAAACTCCTCGGTGCGGGCTACGAAATCCGTCTCACAGTTGAGTTCCACCAACGCCGCTACCTGTCCTCCCGCGTGGACATAGGAAGCGATAATCCCCTCTCGGGCAATCCGACCGGCTTTCTTTTGAGCCGCGACTTTACCCTGCTGCCGTAGAATTTCTCGGGCTTTTTCCCAGTCGCCCTGCGCTGCTTCCAGAGCCCTTTTGCAATCCATCATGCCGGCTCCAGTTTCGTCGCGCAGGCGTTTGACCTCGCTGGCACTGATGGTCATGGTTACTCCTTCTTTACTTCCCCTTCACCTTCCTGTCCTTCCTCTATTTCTCGTTCCCCTTGGTTTTCCCCCTCTTCCACCGAAGTTGGTTCTTCAGCCGGGATTTCCAGGCCCTCGGTCGGGATTTCGACCTCCTCTGGGGCTTCCAGGGGAACGGCAGCCGGGGCTTCTTCCGGTTCAGCCTCAGTTACCGCGGCGGCTTCGGCCTCTGGCACCATTTCGACCTCCGGCACCACCTCAGCCACTTCCTCCTCGGCCTTCTCCGCCATTTCCTCCGCCAGCAATTTTTCCCGCTCCTGGCGAGCCTCCGCGATGGCCTCAGCAACCTTCCCCGCCAGCAGTTTTATGGCCCGGATGGCATCATCATTGCCGGGAATCACAAAATCCACCAGTTCGGGGTCACAATTGGTGTCCACAATGGCAATAATGGGAATCCCCAATTTACGCGCTTCAGAGACGGCAATTTTCTCCTCCTTCACATCCACCACAAACAAGGCTTGGGGCAAGCCGGGCATGTCTCGAATGCCTTCAAAAGTTCGTTCCAGTTTGTCCTTCTCCCGGCGCAAGCGCATGACTTCCTTCTTGGGCAGCAATTCGAACTGCCCGTCGCGCTCCATCTCCTCCAACTGCTCCAACCTTCGAATGCGCTGTCTAATGGTCTGGTAATTGGTCAACATTCCTCCCAGCCAACGGTGGGTAACATAGTACATCCCACAACTTTTAGCGGCTTCTACAATGCTCTCTTGGGCCTGCTTTTTAGTGCCCACGAACAGCACCGTCCCCCCGTTGCGGACTACCTCTTGCACAAAATCGCACGCCGCCTCCACGCCTTTGAGGGTTTGATGCAAGTCAATAATGTAGATGCCGTTACGGTCTGCGTAGATGTACGGTTTCATTTTGGGGTTCCACCGACGGGTGATGTGACCGAAGTGAACCCCGGCCTCTAACAACTCTTTCATGCTCACTCGGGCCATACCTTTTCTCCACTCCCTTCGCTTGGTTTGTAACCTCCCTGCCCCTCATTCTGACCCAGGACCTCACTGCGGCACCGCTGGTCCAGTCAGGGCAGGTGTGTCGTTGTGTACCGAATCAGGAAGTATACCTCATTTAGGGAAAAATGTCAAGCACGAATTCCCTCCTCCTCGCCCAGCCTTCAAACTCTGGGCTGCCTTTACCAAACCAACGGAGGTTGGTTCCATCGGTTTCAAGCCGACTTGGTAACTGTAGCCCAAGATTTCAATCTTGGGTAGGTCTAAGCGGCGAATTTAACCTGGTCGAGATAATTTGTTGGCCTGAAAATTTGACCCACCTTGGGACTTCGGTCTTGACAAACCATCGGTCGAAAGTTATAATACCAAATGGCTGTTGTACAGCAGGAAGGATTCCTACTCATTAGAGGCAAAACATGCGGCGAGTATGTAGGCAGTACAGGAGGTCAATGGGCCAATCAACCAGACTCCCTGACCAGCCAATAAAACTAACCAATAAACTCATACCTTTCATCCTGAAAGGGGTACTGCTGGCCGGGGCAATGGCTCCATCCTTGAATGCAGCCTCCTTTGTAGAGGGCTGTATTATTCGTCTTATAGGGGAAGAAGTGGGCCTTAACGTTGGGGCTCGGCATGGGGTAACGGTGAACATGGAATTTGCGGTGCTCCGCGAAGGGGTGGAAATTGGGCGGGTGCGGGTGATGGAGGTGGGGAGGGAAACCTCCCGCGGCCGGCTCATTTTCCGTCGGGAGGGCCGGACGATTCGCCTGGGCGACCGGGTGCGCAGCCTCACCGAGCCGCAGCCTGCACCTGCGCCCCCTCCAGTCGTCCCTGCGCAACCCCTACCGCCCCCGCGGCCAGAGCCAACTGGTCCTCCTCTGGTGCAGCCTCTGAGGGGTGTGCCTTTGCGGCGGCAATGGCGGCCCCTGCGCGAGGGTGAAATTGTCAGCGGGGAGGACCCGGCCTATGATTTGCTACGGGAATTGGCCGCGGCGGGGTTGATGCCCGGCTATACCGCCCGGGATTTCCTGGGGGAGAGTGAGCAACTTTACACCCGCCGGGAAATGGGCGAAATAGTGAGCGGGGCCTTTTACTCCTTCCGGGCCGACCCCCGTCGGTGGTCTGCCCTGCACCGAGAGGCTCTGCGCGTGCTGCTGCGTCGCTTTCCACGGGAGGTGTACCTTCTGGGAGTGGAACCGGGGAGGGCCACGGCCCTTTTGGCAATGCCTTCTATTGAGCGCCGCGTCTGGCCCGCGGGGTTCACTTACACCGGCTTTGCCGAAAGCCGCTTCCAGATGGGGAATGGGGGGCTGCGCAGCGACCTGCGTTTGCGCCTGAGCGGTTACGCCCGCCTGCGGGAGGGGGCCGATTTCTTCCTGAACCTGAGCACCGAACGGGATGATGCGGCGGTGCGCTGGCGGGACCGACCCTTCGTCAACCAGGCCTTTTTCCAGTTCCTCCTGCCGGGTCCCAGCGGCCAGATAATCCTGGGCCGGGAACACCAGCGGTGGGGGCCGGGCTACGGGGGCACCATGTTGCTGGCGGACAACACGCCGGCTTTTGACTTAGTACGCTATGAGCGGGAGTTCCCTCTATTCCGCCACGTATGTTATGCCACCCAGTTCGTCACCACTTTGCGCGACCAGGGAAAACGGGTGTACATCACGGCCCGGCGGATAGCGCTGAGCCTAAGCCCCCAGTTGGAACTCTCCTTCACCGAGGCCCTGCGCATGCAGGACGCGCGGCAGTTTTTCCCCTCGCTCTTTATCGTGCCCCTGCATTTGGTGCAAATTCTGTTCGAGGAGGAGGAGCAGTCCAACCTGGTTGCCTCTGCGGAGTTGACCTACCACTTCGACCCCGACCGTACCGCTTACTTCCAGTGGCTGTTGGACGACCTCAAGACCACCGAGCCGAGTCCGGGGGTGCAGATTCCGCGCAAAATTGGCTATCTGCTGGGTTTCCACTGGCGCGATTTCCTCCCCCGGCGCCGGGGAAACCTGCGGGTGGAGTTCGCCTTTACCGACCCCGGGGTGTACGGGCACCGGCAGCCGCCGGCGGCCTGGCAGCGGGACGGGCAGGTGTTGGGCCATCGGATGGGGCCCGACTCGACCGACTTCTACCTGCGGGTGCGGCAGGAGGTTACTCCCCAATCTGACCTGACCTTGGTGTTTGAGACGGCCTGGCACGGGCGGAAGAAGCAAGCGGTAACCGAACGGGAGACCCTGTGGGGCCTGACCTACAGCCGAGACCTCACTCCCAACCTTTCCCTGAGTGTGCGCTACCTTCGCCACACCCGGAAGAATGCCAACTACACCGCCGGGGCTCATTGGCGCGATGAGCGGGTGAACCTGGAGGCCCGCTGGGGATTCTAACTTGACGTTTGGCCAGAAAGGTGATACAATAACCACAAGTGCCCCCTCGGGTGGTTCGCCGCCGGGAGTTAACAACTGTTCAACATGTGGCATAAGGTAATGACCAGTGAGGAGCAATGAGTTAAGGGACCGG
>DTZQ01000575.1 GCA_012961305.1 Armatimonadota bacterium
AAGTCCCATTGCGATGGAGGAGGGATTGCGGTTTGCGATTAGGGAGGGAGGACGTACGGTTGGGGCTGGGGTGGTGACCAAAATCATTGAGTAGGGAGTGACCGAATGGCCTCTAAAAAGTCCAAGGGAGCGCGAATAGTTGTCACTTTAGAATGCACCTCCTGTGCCCAGAGCGCTCGTCCGGGAGTTTCGCGCTATACCACCACGAAGAACCGGCGAAACACCCCGGGACGCTTGGAACTGCGTAAATACTGTCGTTACGAACGCAAACACACCCTTCATCGGGAAATCCGTTAGGGGGAAGCAACGCAGGCCCGTAGCTCAATTTGGCAGAGCGCCGGTCTCCAAAACCGGAAGTTGTGGGTTCGAGTCCCGCCGGGCCTGTTAGTTGTGACTATGGTTTGGAGTCCTTCTCCACCGTTACCCTTGTCTGTCCGACGACGCCCACCACCTTTCCAGAGTGTCCCCGGTCAGGCAAGAGGCATGTGAAATTTGCATGCATTACGGGGAGGAATTTGAGATGGCTCATTTCCCCCTTCTCTGTCGGCGCGGGTGGTTGCTGGTTCTGACCCTGGGTCTGTCGCCCTGAACCCGGACAAATCACCTGCGAGGGATTTCTTCCCCCATGTACGGGGGAAAGAGTGTGAAACTGTTGGAGCACAATAGTTGATGGGGATAAACACCAATGAGCAAAGCAGGTGCGGCCTCGAAACGGAAAACCGGAACGACGGCGAAACCCAAAAAACTCCGCCGGGTGGTGGTGTTCCTGCGCGATGTACGGGCCGAACTGAAGAAAGTCCAGTGGCCCGATTGGCCGGAGGTGTGGACTTTCACTATCGTGGTGGTCCTCGCCGTCGGAGTCATTGCCATTTACATCGGCCTGTTGGATTTCATCCTTAGCCGCCTCCTCCGATGGCTGGGGCTGTATTAGGGCCTTAACCGGTGGGAGCGGAGAACCATGGATAAGCGATGGTACGTCATTAACACTTTAACTGGCCAGGAAAACAAGGTCAAGAAAATCATTGAGCGAGCGGCCAAATATAAGGGATTAGAAGACCGCATCGCCACAGTGCTGGTGCCCACCGAAGAGGAGGTGCGCACTCGGGGAGGGGAGAAGAAAACCCTCAAACGCAAAATCTTCCCCAGTTATGTGCTGATTGAAATGGTGTTGGATGACGAAACACAGCAGTTGGTCAGAAGTACACCGGGGGTTATCGGCTTCGTCGGCCCCGGTCCAGAACCTACACCTCTTTCTCCCCAGGAGGTGGAGAACATCCTGACCAAAATCCAAGAGGAAGCAGCCAAACCCAAGCCGAGTTGGCAGAAAGGGGAAATTATTCGAGTTATTTCTGGGCCGTTCGCAGACTTTACGGGACGAGTCGAAGAAGTGAACATGAACCGGGAAACCATGAAGGTAATGATTTCCATCTTTGGCCGCGAAACACCCGTGGAGTTGAGTTACACGGAGATAGAGAAAATCTGAGCTCAAACGGTAAGCGTTCAGTCAGGGGTAAAACGTGAGAAGTAAAACCTAAAGCGTAAATTGCCAATTACGCTGGCCGCAGGGCAAAGGCTGAACGCTGACTGTTAAGGTCTGAGTGCTTACGGGAGGAGAAAGCAACGGTGGCCAAGAAGTTAGTGGCGCGTATGACCTTACAGATTCCCGCCGGGGGGGCCAGTGCCGGTCCGCCGGTGGGACCGACCTTGGGGCAGCATGGGATTAACATTTCCCTGTTCATCAAGCAGTACAACGAACAGACGGCGGACAAGAAGGGTATGATTATTCCGGTCGAAATTACTATTTACAGCGACCGCAGTTTTACCTTTCGACTGAAAACGCCGCCCGCCGCCTATCTTATCCGCCAGGCAGCGGGAATTGAGAAGGGGTCGGGCGAACCAGGCACCACCAAAGTAGGGCAAATTACTCGGGAACAGGTGCGCGAAATCGCGGAATTGAAGTTGCCCGACCTCAATACTGAGGACATAGAATCCGCCATGCGCATCGTTGAAGGCACCGCCCGGAGCATGGGCATTTTGGTAGTTTGAGCAGAGCGTATCTACTCACCTTCTATCATCGGATTCACCGCCGAGACGGGAAAATGGTTAGTGATTGGTGGTTAGTTCGTCTTTGCAGTGCCGAAAGGTGAGTAATTACCCTGGCATGTATGAGGGTGAAGGGAAACCATGGCCAAGCGCAGCAAACGATACCAGCAAATTGCGGAAGGCATTAGTAAGGAACGACGTTACACTCTGGATGAAGCCTTGCAACTGGTCCGGGAACGGGCCACGGCGAAGTTCGACGAGGCAGTGGACGTAGCCATCAAACTGGGTATTGACCCTCGCCAGACCGACCAGCGAGTGCGGGGCACGGTAGTACTGCCCCACGGCACGGGGAAGGTGCCCCGCGTGGCTGTATTTGCCCAGGGCGAAGCCGCCGCTGAGGCCCAGGAGGCCGGCGCAGATGTCGTGGGGGCAGAGGACCTGATTGAGCGCATAGAGCAGGGGTGGGATGAGTTTGACATTCTCGTCGCCACCCCGGACATGATGAGCAAGGTGGGACGGTTGGGGCGCAAACTTGGCCCCCGTATGCCCAATCGCAAAGCCGGAACGGTTACCCGAGATGTTGCTCAAACGGTGCGCGAATTGAAGGCAGGCAAAGTACAGTATCGCAACGACGCCGGCGGGGTGGTGCACGCCTGTATTGGCCGGGCTTCCTTCCCCCCGGAGGAACTGAGGGAGAACTTTGTAACCTTACTTTCGGCCATCCTGAAGGCCCGCCCGCCGGCGGCCAAAGGGTCCTACATCCGCCGTATTTCCCTGTCTTCCACTATGGGGCCGGGCCTCCCGCTGGATGTGTCTGATGCCCTGGCGGCGGTAGGCAAAAGTTAACAAAGGCCGTAATTGAAGAGGGACAACTGAATATCGAAACACGCCCAAGACCGCAGGTGCCCAGACTTAAAGAACTCAGGTTCGCCTGCCGAGGCGGCAAGTTCAAGGGCTATTTCGGTTTGGTGGGTTTAGCCCGAGCCGAGAAAGCCGCCGTGGGTCGTCCGGTCTGGGCGGCCCTTTTTGTTAGTTTTGGATTAGCCCCGTTTTTGACGGAGGTAATGGCACTGAAGTGCCCGACTCCAGAGGGAGGTGGAAAACCTTGCCGACGCCGAAGAAGGAACAAATAGTCCGCGAATTGGAGGAACTGGTGCAGCAGGCTTCCTCCCTGGTTTTCGCCGACTATCGGGGACTTAAGCATCAGGAATTGGAAGAACTGCGCCGGAGGTTGCGGGAGTACAAAGCCGGCCTGCGGGTGGTTAAAAACCGCTTGCTACACCTGGCTTTACAGCACTGCCAGCGCGAAGTGCCCGCCGAAGTGTTGTGCGGCCCTACGGCGCTGGCCTTCGGAAGCGATGACCCAACTGCACCGGCCAAAGTGCTCCTGGAGTTCAGCCGCGACTATCCGGTCTGTGAATTGAAAGCCGCAATGTTGGGCAACCAGATGATTTCGCCCAGCGAACTGGCTAAATTGCCCTCCCGGACGGACCTGTTGGGACAATTGGTGGGCTTGCTCAGCACTCCCTTTGCCCTCCTACAAACTCTGGGCAGTAGTGCTGTGGGCACCATTCTGGCCCTCCAGGCCCAGCAGGAGCGGGAAGGGGCAGCAGCGTAAATATTTACCTTTAGCCAAGGAGAAAAAGCATGGCAGAACTAACTACCGAACAAATTGTGGAAGCCCTGACCAGCATGAGTCTGGTCGAACTCAACGAACTGGTGAGCAAACTGAAGGAAAAGGTGCCGGAACTCACCGCTATGCCAGTGGGCGGGGTGGCCATGCCCGCCCCGGGCGCAGTTGCTACCGAGGCCGCCCCGGAAGAGGTGGAGGAGAAAACCGAGTTTGACGTGGTGTTGACCGGCTTTACCGGACAGAAAATTCAGGTCATTAAGGCCGTGCGGGAGTTGACTACCCTGGGCTTGAAGGAGGCGAAAGAGGCGGTGGAGAACGCCCCCTTCACAGTGAAAGAAGCGGTTTCTAAGGAGGAAGCAGAGGAAGCCCAGGCCAAACTCGAAGAGGCCGGTGGCACCGTCGAAATTCGGTAACATCCCCTTGACTTTCCCTGCCCGATAGGGTTGACAACTGCTCAACAATGTAGTATAAGATAATGACCGGTAAGGACCCATGAGTTAAGGGACGGGAGACCGGCCAGAAAGCCCCCGTCTCCCGTCCCCGGTCCCCGGTCGGGCAAAAAGTTGAAGCAGGAAGCAGGTTCTAAAGGGGCCCGGTCCCCTTGGGGTAAATCCT
>DTZQ01000576.1 GCA_012961305.1 Armatimonadota bacterium
AGCAACCAGAAGAGGGGGCAATACCTTCGGATTGCCCTTTGCGGTAAAATACCTGTTTATTAGAGACGCACGGCCGTGCGTCTCTACTTCGCGTCTCAATGGCTTCGGCTATGCGGGTTCGCTCGCGAAGTAGGTCCTGAGGGTCTGGCGAATATTCCGTGAGGCTCCTTATCAGTCGGTCTGGGGCCCGGAGGGCCTCCTGCGCCTCGCGCAGCAGTTTTTGGAGCCTTTGGCGGCGTCGGCCTTCCGCCTTGGCCAACTGCGCTTCGGCCCGGCGCACCAGTTGCTTGAGCGTCCAGAAGTACTCCCGGTCTTCCAATCCATCCCGCAGCATTTCCAGGCGCAAGGTAATGACCGGTCCCTCCAGCACCGGCTCCTGGCTGGGTTCGCGGCAGGCAGGGTAGAGGAGCATACCGTCGCCATTGCCCCAGAATCCTCCACTGGGGCTGATGCTTGCCGCGCTCTGCCAGGGGTTGCGCAGTTTGCCTCCCTCGCCCCGCCAATAGGTGGTCTGCCAGTAAAGCGAACCGGTGACGCCGTACTTCTCCATCATCCAGAAGCGAATTCGGTGATTGACCGCCGGATGGTCAATGAAGTTGTTGGGATAGGGCGCCCGAGGGCCACAGCACACGTACCACCACACCTGGTCTCCGGCCGCCTGGCGCGCCTGGCACCGCTCAGGATTGTACCTCGACAGCACCGGCACCCACAAATCAACATGTCCCACCAGCGGGTCCTCGACCTGCTCGGTCAGCAGCCGGGTCAGACCAGGGCAGTTTTGACCCAACAGGTCCATGCCCTTGATAACATAGGGGTAGTCATCCTCGCTGGGTTCGTCGAACCAGTAAGAATAGGCCTTCTCGAGCCAACCTTTCTCCTTCAAATGAGCCACCATTGGGCCGTAAATCTCAGCGTGGAGGCGGTTGTACTCGGGAGTGAAGCGCGGGTAGCCAGCGATGGAAGCAGGCATGGCCCTGAAGTTGAACCCGTTGAACTTCCAATCGTCAAGGTACTTCTTCGCAGCCCGGTCGAAGTCGGCAAAGTCGAAAGTGACGCTAACTTCTTCGCGAACCTGGGCTGCTATTTTCGCGCCCGATACAGGCTTAAGGGCATCCAACCCGCTCCCTTCCAGGGCCGCCCGCAGTTGGGCAACCATCCCTTGCACCCCTTCGGCATCAGTCGCCTCCCCAGCGAAGAAGACCAGGGTGGGGCCGAAACCCGAAATTTCCTGCCCCGGCTCCAGCCAGGTGGACTTGCGCACGTAAATGGGTGCCAGGTCGAAAGTGACGTTAGGAGGGACCGCAATAGCCCCCAGGGTTTTGCCGCTGGGCAGCAGCCAGGCAGCGTAGCCTGGCCCCTTGGCTTTCTGAGCCTCCTGACCTTCGGGTCGCAGGATGTAGTAGTAACCCCGCATTTCGTAGCGGAGGTCGTCGGTGTTTTTGAAGCGAACCATACGGGCGGCAAAGGCTGGCTGGCCGGCCGCGATGGCGAAGCGGAAAGTGATTTCGTACCGCCGGCTGGCTGCTCCCGAACTGGTCCTTTCTCCGGTTACCTCCACCACCCAGCGCTCTGGGGTGCGCGCGAGCACTTTGACCTGCTTTAAGCGGTTGATGCCCGGCCAGCCTACACCCGTGCCCTTCCAGCCCACCCCTTCCTTCTCGAATTGGGTAATGGTGTTGGTGAGGGAGCCTACTTCCTCGCCCCGATAGAGAACCGTGAAGTAACGGTTGCTGAACCGGTCAATGATTAACTCCAGCGGCCCGTTTTTGAGCCGCCACTGGGGGCCATGCAGTTCGTGCTTCATCGGATGGAAAGCAAAAGGGTTGTAGGGGGAAAGCCGATGCTCCCGGAAAGCCTGCAGGTATTTCTCGAACACCTGTTCGCGCTGTTGGGGGTCGGTCACCCCCAAGAAGGACCAATCGGGGCCCAGGCCATAAGCGGTGCGGGTGTGGGTCTCCGCGGTGAGGGAGAAGTCAAAGACGCGCAGGCGAACGGGGATGGGAAATGGCGTCTCCCCCCCGGGGTGCACCCGCACTTCGCCCCGATACTCGCCTGCCCGAGTGCCGGGCGGAACCCGGAGTTGAATCCACAGGACCGTGTTTTGGTCGGGGGGTAAATCAAGGGAGGTGGTCACCGGCACTAAGGGGTCGGGGTAGAGGCCCGGACTTCCCAAAGCATCGCTGGGTGTTTCGACCTTCACATATTCGGCCCGGAAGATTTTGAAATTGCCCTGGCCAATGGTGCCCTGCGAACTGCGGAACGGGGTGAGGTAGAGCCAAACCCCTTTCATTTCGCGGCGGGGTCGCAGAATGAGTTGGAAAGCCTCGTACTCGTTGCCGGCGGCTGCCACCTGCACGGCCTCCGCCGCTGTTTCGGGAACGGCATGGTCGGGGGAAATCTTGTAGGTGCTCTCCGCCCACCAGAGGGAGCACCAGGGGGGCGAGGGAAGGCGAGCGCCGAACTTCTGGGCCAGCAGCAGGGGAACGGGGAAAGTGAGGTTGCCGACGTACAGCAGCGCGCCGGTGCGGGATTCGCGCACCAGGAGGCAGAGGTTGTGGGGCCCCGGACCCGCAACGCGATATTGGAAGGTGTTTTGGACAGCCTCGCCAGCAGACAGCGCCCCCCATTTTTGGTGGCTTCGCCAGAGGTCGCGGTTGGACCCCACTCGCACCTCGCTTTCCAGTTCGAGGGTTCGAGGACTCAGGTTCTTGAACGTTCCCACCATCAGGTCCTCCCCCGGGCGCAGGCTGCCCACGGATGTTATCTCCACTCTGAGGGCAGGAGCAGTTGGTTGGCAAGCCAGAATGAGCGTCGCGTGCCGGTGGGGGTTGTGAAATCCGCCCTGGGTCGGCACCCAGCACGACAACTCCCTCGTGCTCGCCACGTGGCGACAGAGGTTCAAACCGATGGCTTCATCCCGAGAGAGTTCAATCCCCAGTTGGTCGAAGGGAATGGCCAATTCAACTGTCCATCCCCGTTCTCCAATGGCTACCGCCGACTCCCAGCGCGCATCCCAGGAAACATCGTAGAGAGGCGTACCTCCAAGGTCTCCCCGCTCATCGCGCTGGACGTTTCCGGCGTTCACCAAGAAATGGTAATACGTTTTGAAGTCGAGGTTGGCATCAACAAAGACCTCCACACAGTCATCTATGTACACCTCGCTGTCGCGCCGGTGATGCTCTTTAACCAGAGAGGCCGGATTTGGGTCTTCGCAATTGATGCCTAAGTACAGGTTGCGGCTGTCGTGAGCAATTAGGGCCGTGGTTCGCAACTTAGTTGGTTGGCCTAAGGGAGTGAGGAACGCATCCGTGCGCACGGCGGACTGCCAGCAGGAATCGTTGAGACGCCCGTCAATGACAGGCCGGTCGGACGCCGGAGCGCAACGTTCCCCTGGCAGCCATTCGTGCGGCAGCGGTTTAGCGGCAGCGGCGGCCCCGAGAAAAACAAACTGACCAAGGACCGCTAACCTCAGAATTTGGTGCCCCCGGAAGTATAGTTCCTTCATCAGCACTCCTCCCTTATGCCTGACCAGGTCAGGCCCGACGAAAATTTTGCCTGCCGGAAGTAACGATAAGGCCGACAGGCGGACCTCAAAAGTCCCCTGGCCATTGATTCGCCACATGAGAGCACACTCCTCCTGAAAGGCTGAAAAACTTGTTTCTTGGGAGACTTGACTTTTCGTCCGCCAGGAAATACAATGCTGAGCGGGGGAAGGGAAGAAAACAGGGGAGAGGGAGAGAAAAGCAAAAATGGAACCTCCGAACCGGCCGGCGAAGACCTTGCTCCCCGGGCCCGCGTGGGGGGGGAGAGTGTTAACCGCTGTGGCTCGCACTCTGCCCACGCTGGAGGCCGGGAACCCTTCCCCTGCTTCTGAAATGGCCACCCTTTACGCCCATTTGGTTCCCTATGAGTACCGGCGGGCCCATGGACAGTTTTTCACCCCCTTACCGGTGGCTGCTTTTATGGTTCGGTGGGCAGTTACCCCCCAGGCGCGGTCTTTCCTCGACCCGGCCGTGGGCACGGGAATTTTCCTGCAGGAGGCGGTGCGCATAGCCCCGCATTTGCCGCGGCTGTGCGGGTACGAAGTTGACCCCGTGCTGGCCGAGATAGCCCGGCAGGTGCTTGCGACCACTGGCTGCTTCCGACCTCAAATTCGGCGCGAGGATTTCCTACGGGCGGAAGTGCCCGGCCCCTTCGACGCCATCGTGTGCAATCCTCCCTACATCCGCTATCGGGAAATGGCCCATTCGCGGGAGGTTCTCCAGACCTTTGCTCAGGCTTTCAACCTTCCCCTGAGTGGGTTCACCAACCTGTACGGCCTCTTTCTGGTGAAAATTGCTGCCCTGCTGGCCCCTTTCGGCCGGGCAGCGGTCCTCACGGCCGGCGATTTCCTGAACGCCGACTTCGGTGAACCCCTCAAGCGGTTTCTCCTGACTCGCAACCTCCTGGAGGCCCTCCTCATTTTCCCGCCCACCCAACTCTTGTTTGGGGAGCCTTTAACCACCACCTGCCTGCTCCTGCTGTCTCGGGGCCGAGCAGCAGATGCTCCAGTACGCCTGATTCGGCTGAGCAATTTCGAGGCTGTGTCGGAACTTTCGACAGTATTGGCCCGGCCGGCAGCGGAAGCCTCAGGACCGGGCTGGATACAAACTTTACGGCAGCCCCACGCCCTTCCTCCAGAGCGCAAATGGCGGGTTTTCTTTCTTTCCCCCGCATCCGCTTCCAGTCCGTACCTGGTGCCTCTGAGTGAACTGGCCCTGGTGCGGCGGGGTATCGCCACCGGAGCCAACAGTTTTTTCACTCTGACGGCAGCGGAAGTGGAACAATGGGGATTGGAACGGGAATTCCTCCGGCCCTGTCTGGCCAAGGCCTCTTTCGCTCCCTTCTTCGATTTTACCCTGCAGGACTTTCACTGCCTTGCCGCCGCGGGCAAGAAGGTTTATCTGCTCTACTGTGAAGGCCCAGGCTCTGAAGCCCTTAAACGGTACTTGCGCTACGGGGAAGAGTTGGGCGTACCGACCCGCTATCTTCCCCGCCACCGTCGGCCCTGGTTCGCCCCGGAAAAGCGGCCAGTGGCCCCTGTTCTGGTGACCGTGTTCAGCCGCACCCGTCTGCGGTTCGTGTTTAATCGGGCTGGGGTATGGAACCTGACTGCCTTTCATGGCATCTACCCCCGATTTGCTGACCCGGTGCGGCTGCGTGCGCTAATGGCCTACCTGATTTCGGAGAGGTGTGGAGATTTCTTGGAGGCGGAGGCCCGGGTGTACGGCGCCGGACTGCGCAAAGTGGAACCCCGCGATGTGATGGCCCTGCCAGTAGTAGATGTTCGGCGGCTGCCACCGCCCGTGGTGGAGAAACTGGCCCGGCTGTTCGAGGAACTATGCACCGCCCAGCGCGACCAAGAGGGCCTTCCCGCGGTGTGGGCACGTCTGGCCCAGGTCTTAGAACCCTATGTGACGGGGGATGAGCAAACTTAACCCTTCCTTCGCAAGAGTGTCAAGGAAAGTTTACAAAGCGGTGAGGATTCAGTAACACCTTGGGGGTAGGAGAAAGACCGGGAGCAACACGGGGGCGTGTTGTGGCATGGGGAGCGGCACCGGGTGGGCACCGGTGCCGCTCTTTTTAGACCTACCCCAGATTGAATTCTTGGGCTACGGTTACCCAATCGGTTCTAAACCGAATTGAATTTGGTTAGATGGGAACTGCACTCAAGGGCTTGACACTCTCCCCGATGAATCGGGGAGATTCTCGCTTCATCGA
>DTZQ01000577.1 GCA_012961305.1 Armatimonadota bacterium
CTAAACCGCATCCTCCTCGTTGTCCCAAATGCGCCGCCCCGTAGGGTCAGACAGGCTTAAAGTGTGGCGGGGGGAGAACTCTTCAGGTTTCTCCCCTCCCAGAGCCAACAGTTGTCGGCCTAACAGCCTCCATTGACATCCCATCTTCGCTCCCCGTAAGCGCCCCTGCTCAGGCAAGCGGCGTATAGGGGCAGGGGCAACTTTGAGCAGTTGCGCTGCCTCAGGCTGACATTTCTGGGCAACTGGCGGACTCCCCCTGCAACCAGGTGCGAAGGTGAGCCACCACCAGCGCCAGGGCTTGGGCGTTGGGACGGTCGCCGGGAAGGACGAGGTCTGCGTATTGCCTGCTTGGTTCCACGAATTGTTCATGCATAGGGCGCACGGTGGCCAAATACTGGGCAATCACCGATTCCACCGTGCGGCCTCGCTCGGCCAAGTCCCGCTGGAGTCGCCGGAGGAAGCGCAGGTCGGCAGGAGCATCTACGAACAGTTTCAAGTCCAGCACCTCCCGTATCCGAGGCTCGGCCAGGACGAGGATACCTTCTACCAAAATGAGCGGCCGAGGCTCCAATCGAAGGGTCTCTGGCCGGCGGGTGTGAGTGGCAAAGTCGTACACTGGCCTTTCAATTGCCTGCCCTGCCCGCAACTGTTCCAAATGCCGGCGCAACAAATCGAAGTCGAGGGCCTGGGGATGGTCGAAATTGACCTGGGCCCGCTCCTCCGGCGGCAGATGGCTCAAATCCCGATAGTAAGCATCCTCCTCTATCAACAGCACCCATTTCTCTCCCACCCCGGCTGCGATTTGCCGGGCCACGGTGGTTTTCCCCGAGCCCGTTCCCCCAGCAATGCCTAACAGGAAAGTACGTTCCATTTTGAGTGTTTCCGTTTATTCCCCCTACAAAAACGCGGGGAACAGCGTCCGTAGTTCCTCCTCCTCCGGTTGCCGCCCGTATTCGCTGATTTGGAAGGCCTCCGCGTACTGACAGGCCGCGGCCAAGCCCTGTCGGCACAATTGTTCCTCAACGTCTTCCCGCACGCGGGCGTTGCGGGCCTGCACCGCGCGGGTCACCAATGTCCGCCGGCCGGCGGGGTCGGAGGGGACCTCCTCCAATTTCCCTCCCAGGTAGGGCAGCCATTCAAACATTTGCGATTCGTGAGCACAGAGCATCTCGATTTTCTGCTCCAAAACGTCATCAATGGGTACGACGACGTCCGGGCGGAAGGCTCCTCCTTCGGTGAAGCCATCCCACCAGTAGGCCAGTACGGGCATTTGCTTCAGGGGAGGCACTTCGGAACAGAGGAGAGGGACGGTGAGCAAGAAGGCGGCATCCAACACCAATTGCGCCGTGTAGCGATGGTCGCGGTGGTAGTCCATCGGCCGGTGGAACAAGACCAAGTCCGGGCCCTGGCCGGGAGGGCCGAAGGTGCGAATGAGCCGCACCAGGGCCGTAGTCAGTTTGGGAGTGACGTACACTTCTCCATCGGGGACGTTAAGGGTCTCGAACTCCGCGCCAATGACCGCAGCCGCAGTTTGGGCTTCCCGCATCCGCCGAGCGGCCAACAGGGCCGGGGAACGCTTGTATTCCTCCGCGAAGTGGCCCTTATTGCCGTTGGTGACCGCTACGAACTTGACCACATCCCCCCGGGCCCGACACTTGGCTGCGGTGCCGCCCACGTGGGCCTCATTGTCGTCGGGATGGGCCCCGATACAGAGAACGTAACGTGCCATTCGGTATCCTCCGGTGTTGCCCATTGTAACATGCTTGTGGGGGTTCGTCAACCCCGATTTTGCCGCCGCAGGTTTGCCGAGGGGAGGGAATTGTGTTATAATCGAGTTCCGGGCAAAATGGCGGATGGCAGCCACCGCTGGGCCATCTGCCGTTTCCGAGGGAGGAGGAAGGTTATGGCTTTTGAACAGTCGAAAATCCTCTATGAGCGGGCGCAACAATCGCTGGCTGGCGGAGTGAGCAGCCACTTTCGCGCCGGGCAGCAGCCCCATCCGCTCTTTTTTACCCACGGCAGCGGCTCCAAACTGTACGACGTGGACGGCCGGGAATACATTGATTACCTGCTCGGCCAGGGACCCGATTTGCTCGGCCACGCTCCACCGGCGTTGGTCCAGGCAGTAAGCCGCGCGCTGCCCCGAGGTCAAATTTTTGCCGGTCAAACCGAAGGGGAAGTGACCGTTTCGGAGACCATCTGTCGTTTGGTTCCCTGTGCGGAATTGGTCCGCTATTCCAGCAGCGGCTCAGAAGTCATGCAGGCCGCCCTGCGCCTGGCTCGGGCCTACACGGGTCGGCTCAAGTTCATCAAATTCGAGGGCCACTATCACGGTTGGTTTGACAACGTGGCCTGGAGCGTCCATCCTCCCTTAGAGGAGGCTGGGCCGGCTGATGCTCCCCGTCCTGTAGCCCTCAGCGAAGGGCAGTGTCCCACCGAGGCGGAATATGTCCTGGTGCTTCCCTGGAACGATTTGGAGGCTGTGCACCGGGCAGTGCGGCAGCAGGGGGGAGAAATTGCGGCTCTGGTGACCGAACCGATAATGTGTAACACCAACTGCATCCGGCCCGAGCCGGGCTATTTGGAGGGTCTGCGGGAACTGTGCACCCAGGAGGGCATCGTCCTGATTTTCGACGAGGTGATTACGGGCTTTCGCCCCTGTCTGGGGGGAGCCCAGGAGTATCTAAGGGTGACGCCCGACCTGGCCATTTTCGGCAAAGCCTTGGCCGGGGGGTTCCCTCAAAGTGTGCTGGCCGGAAAGCGGGAACTGATGTGCCTGCTGGCGGAGGGACGGGTCGTCCACGCCGGGACTCTGAATGCCAATCTGATGTGCATGGCGGCGACCGAGGCCATGTTGAACTGCCTGCAAGCCGAAGGAGGGGCAATTTATGAGCACCTGTTCCGGCTGGGGCAACAATTGATGGAGGGTTTAGTGGAACGGGCCCACCACTACGGTCACCCAGCCCTGGCCCAGGGATTAGGCCCTATGTTCTGGTTCGGTTTCACCGAAGCGGGGAAAATCACCGACTACCGGTCCCACCTGCAGTTGACAGATGCAGGGAAATACGCCCGTTTCGTCCGGCTGATGCTGGAGGAGGGAATCCTGCTGATTGGGCGGGGAATGTGGTACGTTTCGGCAGCGCATACCGAGGAGGATGTGGAGTGTACCCTCCGCGCCGCCGAGGCTGCGTTGCGGAAATTGTAAGGGAATTGCCCTTTGAGCCGCTTCCTCTCCAGCCAGAAACTACGGTTCCCCACCACCCCGCCACCGCAGACTGCGCCATAATTTCTGCAACAAGGTGCGGGCTAATTCCCTTAAGTTTAGGACATAAGAACCGCTGCGAACTTCCCGTTTAAGGCGTTCAACCTTTTCCCGGCGTTCATCTGTGTTCGCTGCGGGAGCAGAGCAACAATGCTTCTTTGTTTCCTCGGCCGACATAAGGGCCCTCCTCTGAGCGAAGGATTTTATCTGGCCAGATGGTAGCCTTCCTCCTGGAGAGCAGTTCGCAACCGAGTGAGGGCCTGAGACTTGAGTTGACATATCCGAGCCTCGGTAAGGCCCAAAATCTCTCCAATTTCAGCGAGGGTCAGTTCTTCTTGGTAGTACAAGGCTAAGACCATCTGTTCGCGCTGGGGTAGAGTGGCCAACACGGCAGCGATAAAGTCGCACAGTTCCTCCTGTTCAACCTCCTCCCAGGCTTGATTGTTTTGGATATCTTCGTACTCCCAAGCCACTTCCTCCAAGGACAGCATTCCTATCGGCTGCAGGTCCCACAAGAGTTGATGATAATCCTCCAAAGACAGGCCCAGATAGGCAGCCAATTCCTCCTCTGTCGGGCGCCTTCCCAGGGAAGCACACAGAGCCTCAAAACTTTCCTGCATCTGACGGGCCTTCTGGTGGCGGGTGCGGGGAACCCAACCCATAGCCCGGAGGCCGTCCACTATGGCGCCGTGAATGCGCTTCGTGGCGTAGGTCTCAAAGGAAGTGTGACGTTGGGGGTCATAACGGTCAATACATTCCACCAAACCAATGTAGCCGTAGCCCAGCAAATCTCCCTCTTCAATGAAATCAGGCAGCAGGGGTTTCATGCGCATAGCAGTAGCCTGTACCAGGGGCATGTATTGCTCAATAAGCCGTTCCCGGTCCTCCGAGCGACCCCAGACTTGGTAGCGCTGCCACAGGTGCTGCGAGGTGGTCGCTGTTATCATGGTCTGGCTCCTTTCCTGCAGTTTTCCCCTTTTACGTTACTTATACCAAACCACAAGCCCCCAACGGATGACCAAAATTAGTTATTTTGCAGGATTCTCCCTCCAATTGGCGAACCGAGGAACATACCTTTGACGAAGGGTAAGCGTTCAGCCATTAGCGGCCAACCTTTAGGCGAGGCGGGAAATCGTAGGTCAATAGGTCAATTGAGCCATTAACCCATTGACCTTTCACCTAACGAACTCAACGGTTTCACCGATAAGCCACAGGCCGCACGGCGGAGGGCTAACTGCTTTTAAGGAAGGGAGAAACCCATGTCGCGCGCTGTGGTGTTAGTAAGCCCGCGCAACATAGCCTTGCAAGAGGTTGAAGTGCCCGCCCCTGGGCCCCGCCAAATCCGCGTGCGTACTTTGTTCTCCGGCATCAGCCATGGCACGGAGATGGCTTGGTATCGCGGTACAGCCCCCGGCTGGACGAAGCACCTCGTGGATGGCCTCTACGCCGAAGGGCCTGAACCACGAACCGAGCATCCCCTCTGCTTGGGTTATGAGGAGGTGGCGGAAGTCGTGGAGGTGGGAAGCGAAGTCACCGAGGTGGCGGTCGGAGACCGGATTACCTCAGCCTATGGACACCGGGAGGAGGCGGTACTGAATGTGGAAGGCAACGATTACCTGTTCACCCTGCCCCCAGAGACGGAGCCGGAACGGTTCATCTTCCTGGCTCTGGGCGGGGTTGCCTTGGATTCGTATTTGACCTCGCGGGTGCGCTTGGGGGAAAGTGCGGTAGTGTTCGGCCTGGGGGTCATCGGACTGCTGCTGGTGCAGATGCTTAAGTTGGGCGGGGTGAAGCCGGTCCTCGGTGTTGAGCCTTTGGCCCGGCGGCGGGAGTTGGCTTGGGAATTGGGGGCCGACGAGGTGCTTGACCCTGCGGAAACGGAGGTAGGCCGGACGGTACGCCAACTCCTAGGGGAGACGCAGGGGGCGGATGTGGTGTTCGAAACCAGCGGCAATTACGCCGCCCTCCAAGAGGCCATTCGCTGTGGCGCGCCGGGCTACTCCAAATTGGTGGCTACGGCCTTCTACCAGGGCCCGGCAGAGGCCCTGCGGCTGGGGGAGGAATTCCATCATGGCGGTTCCTTAAGGCAGGGCGGATGCACGCAGATAGTTATTAACGACCACCGCCTGCCTCCGGCCTTCGGCCGAGCCTGGGACCGACGGCGCATTCTGCGGACCGTATTCCACTGGCTCGCCTCCGGCGCCTTGAGGGTAGAACCCCTGTTGACCCACCGCTTTCCCTTCCCGGAGGCCCCCGCTGCTTTTCGCCTCATTGACGAACACCCGGAGGAGACGATAAAGGTAGTACTCCATCCGTAGTTGCAGGGGCAGGAGAGAAAGGAGAGGAGAGGATGAGAACCACCAGGGACAAAAGTATCAACGACTGGGAAAATCCCCTCGTCGTAGGACGGAACAAGGAACCAGGGCACGTGCCATTGGTGATTTACGATGACCCGGCGGCGGCTTTGAGCGGCGACCCGGAAGTTTCGCCCTATTTACAATCGCTCAACGGCAACTGGAAATTCCATTGGGCCCCCTATCCGGCCACGGCCCCAGAGGAGTTTTATCGGGAGGATTACGACGTTAGCCAGTGGGATGAAATCCCCGTTCCCAGCAACTGGCAGTTGCAAGGCTACGACCTTCCCATCTACACCAATGTCCGCGAACCTTTCGCTCCCGCCGAACCGCCCCGTGTGCCCAAGGACTATAATCCAGTCGGCTCCTACCGCCGCACCTTCACCATTTCCGAATCCTGGCAGGACCGGCAGGTGTTCCTGCATTTCGACGGGGTGAAGTCCGCCTTCTACGTCTGGGTCAACGGTCAGGAAGTCGGCTACAGCCAGGGTAGCATGACGCCCGCCGAATTCAACCTTACCCCCTACATTAACCTCGGCGAGAACACCCTGGCCGTGCGGGTTTATCGCTGGTCCGATGGGAGTTATCTCGAAGACCAGGACATGTGGCGCTTAAGCGGAATTTATCGGGGGGTCTACCTCTTCGCGACGCCCCACGTCCACGTGCGCGATTTCTGGGTCCGAACCCCCTTTGACTCGAACTATCAGAATGCCACGCTCCAGGTAGGGGTCAAAGTGAGAAATTTGAATGCTATGCCTGCCGGACCTAAGCAGGTGGAGGTAGGTCTTTTCGACCGAGAAAACCAACCCGTTTTCGCGGCGCCGCTGGTTGGAACGGTGGAGGTTCCGCCGGGCGAGGAGGTTACGGTGGAACTCAGTCGGGAGGTTCCAAGTCCTCATAAGTGGTCGGCGGAACAGCCTTATTTGTACACTCTCCTGGTGACCCTCAAGGAACCAAGGGGTGAGGTTCTGGAAATAGTCAGCCACAAAATCGGTTTTCGGCAGGTGGAACTGAAGGAAGGGCAACTGCGGGTGAACGGGGTGCCCATTCTCATTAAGGGTGTGAACCGTCATGAGCACGACCCCGATACGGGCCGAGTGGTATCCCAGGAGCGGATGATTCAGGACCTCAAACTGATGAAGCAGTTCAACATCAATGCCGTGCGCACCTCCCATTACCCCGACGACCCCCGCTGGTACGACCTTTGCGACCAGTATGGCCTCTACCTCTTTGATGAGGCCAATATCGAGTCTCATGCCTTTTGGGACCGCTTCACCAAAGACCCGCAATGGAAAACGGCCTTTCTGGAACGAGGCCAGCGGATGGTAGAGCGGGATAAGAACCATCCTTCGGTGATAGTTTGGTCTCTGGGCAATGAATCGGGATATGGTCCCAACCACGAGGCCCTCGCCCACTGGATACGACAGGCCGAGCCCACGCGGCTGATTCATTATCATCCGGCGGAGAATGCCCCCATGGTGGACCTTCTTGCCCCCATGTATCCCAGCGTAGAGCAAATCCTTAACCTGGCCCAAGACCCTGACGAAACTCGCCCCGTCATCATGTGCGAGTATGCCCACTCCATGGGCAACAGCACGGGCAACCTGAAGGAGTACTGGGAGGCCATCGAAACCCACAAGCGACTGCAGGGTGGTTTCATCTGGGACTGGGTGGACCAGGGCCTCCGCCGCCGGACCCCCACTACGCCAGACCGCAGCCCCTATCGCCACGACGGCATCGTTTCTGCGCGAATCGTGAACGGCAGGTCGGGCCAGGCTATTGCCGATGGCTATGTGGCTTTACCTGCGTCACGGGCTTTGGACCTCACCGGGAACCAAATCACGCTGGAGGTTTGGGTGTTTCCCAAGGCAACTGAAGGACCCAACCCTTTCATCACCAAAGGTGACCATCAGTATGCCCTGAAACAAAAGGACAGAAACACCATCGAGTTTTCCATCCACGACGGTACGTGGATTGCGGTTCAGGCTCCCACCCCACCTGACTGGACTCAGGGTTGGCATCATCTGGTCGGCGTCTATGACGGGCAAAGGCTCAAGTTGTACCTGGACGGTGAGTTAAAAGGCGTCACCGAACATGAGGGAACGATAGACCACTGTCCGTATCCGGTGAACATCGGACGAAACGCAGAGGCGAACCGAACCCTGCGGGGGGTCATTGACCAGGTGCGCATTTACAATCGTGCCCTTTCGGAGGAAGAACTTTTCGGTTCCGAGAGGAACCCCCAGGATGCCGTACTCTGGATGGATTTTGAGGAGTTCGGGGAGGAAGTGGAGTGGTTTGCCTACGGCGGTGACTTCGGCGAGAGCCCGACCGACGGGAACTTCTGCATCAACGGCCTGATTTGGCCGGACCGTAGACCCCACCCGGCGCTATGGGAATACAAAAAAGTTCTGGAACCCGTTAGAGTGAAACCCCTCGACCTGGCCGCGGGCAAGGTGGAGATTATCAATCGCTACCATTTCAGCAATCTGAACACTTTGGACATTGCTTGGACGCTGGCGGTGGACGATGAGATATTGCAGCAGGGCACCTTGCCCCGCTTAGATGTACCCCCCGGAGGCAGCCAAGTGGTCACGGTTCCTTTCACTCCCCCGGAGTGCCGCCCGGGGGCCGAATATTGGCTCACCCTGAGTTTCACCCTGGCTCACGATACCCTCTGGGCGGAGAGGGGACACGAAGTCGCCTGGGCCCAATTCAAAATGCCCTTCGAGGTTCCCGCTCCCGCGGTTATGCCGCTGGAGGAAATGCCCCCTCTGCAACTGGCCGAATCCGGGGAGGCAGTGAGCATACAGGGGCCGGACTTTCGAGTGGTGTTCAACCGCAGCAAGGGAACTATCACGTCCTGGAGGTATCAGGGTCGGGAATTGCTGGCCCGCGGCCCGCGATTGAACCTCTGGCGAGCTCCCACCGATAATGATGCCCGAACCTTAGAACGCTCATGGCGGGAGGCAGGCTTGGACCGGCTACGACACCAGGTAAAAGAGGTCAAGGTACGGCAGGTCCAACCCCAGGTGGTGCAGGTTCATATCCGAACCTATGTCGCTGCCCCTGGCCACGCTGCGGGCTTTGAGAGTGAGTACCACTACACCCTTTACGGGAGTGGCGATGTAGTCCTTGAGCACACTGTCTCACCCCAAGGCGAACTACCCCCGCTGCCCCGCGTTGGACTGCAGATGCGCCTGCGGGGAGATTACGACCGCTTCACCTGGTACGGTCGGGGTCCGCATGAAACCTACCCCGACCGCAAACTGGGAGCCCGAATTGGCGTCTACCACAGCCCGGTGGAGGAACAATACGTGCCCTACCTCATGCCGCAAGAGAACGGGAACAAAACGGAGGTACGCTGGGTGGCGCTGGCAAACGAAGAGGGTCTCGGACTGTTAGCCGTGGGGAAGCCCACTCTGAACGTGAGTGCGCACCACTTCACCCCCGAGGACCTGACCGAGGCCAAACACCCCTTTGAGTTGCGTCGGCGCGAGGACATCACCCTCAATCTGGATTACCAAGTGTGCGGCTTGGGCAACGGCAGTTGCGGTCCGGGAACACTCCCCCAGTATTTAGTGCCGCCTAAACCTTATCGGTACACCCTCCGCTTGAGGCCTTTCTCCCCGCGAACCCCAGCCCCAATGGCCCTGAGCAAGCAGATACTACCATCCGTATAATCAGCCACCTCTGGCCACCCCGATGCAGGCCACAACCCTCC
>DTZQ01000578.1 GCA_012961305.1 Armatimonadota bacterium
GGGCTTCGGGGGTCAATGACGATGCTGTTGAGGTACGTCCCGCCGTTGATAGGACAGGAACGCCAAGTGTAGGGAACCGGGCGCACTTCGCTCCCGGCTGCCCGGCCAGACAACCCGGCCCACAGCACCACCATTAGCAGGCTGCCCCCTGCCCTACGTCTTAACCTGTTCTGCATCGTTAATCTCCTGCACCTCTCCATCCATTACCTTTTACTCCACACCTCGATAAAATCCTGCCCCTCGTAGGCCACAGTTTGCGCGTCAATCCTTTTTGCCCCGCGCCTGACTGCTTCCTCTACCGTGTTCGGACACATGTATTGAATGCGCAGTTCGTAGGGCGGCGGAATTTTGCGCGGCTGGAACTCAGTTAGATGGTGGAGGGCAAACTCTGCCTTTTCCCGCAATTCCGCCCGCACCTTGTGCGGAGGGCGGTTTTTCGCCCGGTAGCGACTCAGGCCAATTTTGGTGACCACCGTCTCCACCCGGCCGAGGAAGGCCTCTGCTTCCTCACAGGCAGCCCGGTCGCCACTCACCAAAACTACCGGCATGTCGTAGTAGCCGGCCAGCAGGGAGACAATGCCGATTTCGCCGATTTTCTCCCCATTGAGCCACATGTTGACAATGGCGTGGCTGTTAAAGGTGTGGTGCAAGAAGGCGTTGGGCGTGCCCATCATGGCGTGGGCGCCGATTTGAAACACTGCCTCGTAGCGCTCCGTCTCGAAGGGAGAGACAGGTCCAGGCACGCCTTGAATGAGGTAGGCTTCGGGGTGCAAATCTTCGATGGGAATCCAGCGGCTCCCGCCGTGGCCATCTAACACCGCAACCTCCGTGGCCCCACCGCGCAGGGCCCCTTCCACCGCCGCGTTCACTTCTCCTACCAACAGGCGGGCAGCCACCTCCGGGTTGACAATCTGGTTGCCCGGCTGCCCCGAGGCTGGGGCTCCTATCACCCCACTTACCCCCTCCAGGTCGGTAACGATGTACACTTTCACTTTCTGTACCTCCTCTCTGGCTTGTTTAGGTCACTCCTCCAACGGTCTGACCGGCTAAAGACTTGACTCCGTTTAGGCGTGAGGCGTGATGCTGGATACCACCTCCCCGCCGCGGTGCATTTGGAGTGGTCGGGTGGTGACATCCGGCATCATTCCCGGCCGACGATTTCCCTCAGGCCCACCGGAGGCTCCTGCAAGCCCATCCCTCTAACTAAGGCTGGGCTGTCAGGCCGCAGGCGGTAGTCTCCTCCCTTCCAATCCATTAGGCGCGGGTCGGCGACGAGCGAATGGGCCTCTTGGCCGTGGGCCTGGGTGAAGTCGGCAAGGGCGGCGAAAGTTTCATGTTTCTTTCGCCAGGGCACGCCCCAGAGGATGAGACCCTGTCCCTCGGCTGCGAAGTAGAGGTTTTCCTCCAGGAGGTAATGCTGCTCTGCGGGGTTCAGCGGGGTGCCCTGGTTGCCCACCTGCGGAGAAGGGTGAGGGCCGAAAAATACGTTGTCCGACCAGAGGCCGAACTGGAAATCCCGGTTGAAGGCGCAGATGTTGCGACGAAGGGTGACGTTCCGCACCCAATAGGTCACTTCCTGGCCCTCGAAGCCGCGAAAGGTTCGGGGTCCCTGCTCCCGAAGGCCAATGCCGGTCTTGTTGCCCAGGCAGAGGTTGTGCTCCACCAAACAGTCATTGCTTTCTGCCAGGCAAATGCCCGCGTCGGCCCAGTTTGCCCCTCCATTGCCCACACACAGGTTATCGTGCAGGTGGAACCCCCCGCTGATTTCTACGAAGATGCCGGAGTTGAAGTTGTCCCGCACGTAGCAGCGGCTCACCTCGAAGTCCCGTACGTCAATGTCGAACCACAGGCCCGGCCCGCGATTGCCGATGGCGTACAGGCCGATAACCTTTCCCCTGCGGGAGTGGGTGATTTTCATCCCTCCGGCTTCCCAGCCGGCTGGAAACCCTTTCTGGTTGTTGTAGAGGAGTTGAAGGTTCTCCAGCAGGATGTCCCGTCCCCCGCCGCCCAGGCCCATCTGACCGTTATAGCGGCAGATGTTTCCCCGCAAGACGTGCCCTTCGCCCCGGAAGGAAAGGCCGTTCCCGTTGGCCCATTCGATGACGTTGTTTTCGATGAGCCAGTGGTTGCCCACGCAGTAGAGCAGGCCCCGCTGGGCCATATTGGCCCCGTAGCGCATCACGAAGCCCCGCACCACTAAGTAATCCACGCCCGGCTGTTTCCACTGGAAGCCGAAGCAGCGGTTGCGCACACTGGCTTCGACGGTGTGCTGACGGGGGTCGGAGCCGTCGGCCAGCCAGAGGTAAAGCACCTGGACTTCTGTGTCCGCACAGAAGGTGCCCGGCGACATCTCCTCCCGGGTGAGCACTGGCCGCAGCAGTTGCCCGTCCACGATGACCTGCTCACAACGTCCCACCGGCGGCGGAGCACCGTGCACAGGGAACTTGTAGGGCCAGGGCCGATGTGCCCAAATGGGTTTCTCCCCCGGCACCCGTTGCCACTCAGTCACCAGGTCAGCGCCGGTGATGATTACCTCCTCCCCCGGTGCGGCCTGATAGGTGATGGGCGCCTCCGGCTTTCCCCCGCGGGCGGGCCGGACGTGCTCCCGGTACACTCCCCCGTGCACAATTACGGTATCCCCCGGCTGGAGCACCTGGGCGGCGTGGGAGATGGTCTTCCAAGGCCGCTCCGCTGTGCCCAAGTTCTGGTCGCTGGCCTGAGGATGGCGCTGGGCCACGTGATAGACAGCAGCCCCCGCGGGAGCGCAGAGGCCCAGCAAGAAGATGCCCCAGGTTAGAAAAAGCAAACCCATGATGTTGCCCTCCGACCAAGCATTCAGCGCGCAACACTGGTCAAAGGTGGTCGAAAGTAGTCAAATGCCGACGACGTTTGACCATCTTTGACGGTGACTACTCAGCCGGAGGCTGATATTCCCGCTTCCCAGACCCTGTTCGCCACCGAGGACAACCCGGCGGTAGGGACAATGGTCTCCAC
>DTZQ01000579.1 GCA_012961305.1 Armatimonadota bacterium
CGTGGAGAGGGAGTCAGACTTGCCACGGCAAGCATCCCTCGACGAAGCGAGAATCTCCCACGAATTCATCGGGGAGAGTGTCAAGAACGACTCGGAGGGGTTTTACCTTTCGTGGCAAGCCACTTTACCTCATAGGCAGTGGGATGGAGGGCATCGGCACCGAAAACCACCCCCAGGGGGAGAAATGGGAGGTTTGGCGTGAGTATTTAGATTTGCTGGCTGCCCATCAGGGGAAACGAACTCGCTTTCGGGTTCGCTTCTTTCCCTGGTCGTTCTGTTGGGAGGAACCGGGCCTGGCTAAGAGCCCCTGGAAGGTTATTGACCCCGCGGGACCGCGCTACAACTTGTACGAGTTCAACCCCCGCTTCTGGGAACTGGCTCGGCGCATCTGTGCCTATGCAGCCGAAAAGGGCCTGTTCGTGGAGTTCGTGCTCTTCGACCGCTGCTCGTTGGAGCGGTGGCAGCCTGGCGAACGCTGGTTCCGCCATCCCTGGAACGCCGCCTGTGGAGGCCCCATCCAAGCCCCAAATGGCAAGGGCCATTTCTATACCTTGGCCGAGCCGGACAACCTGTACCTTTTCAGCGAGCCGTTCTCCGACGATTGGCCCTGGGCCAAGCAGAGCCAGTGGTTCCAGCAGCGGTACGTCAAGCAGGCAATTGACACGGTAGGCAGTTTCGCCAGCGTCTACTGGGAAATCGTCAACGAAATGGAGGGGTTTAACGACCTACGGGTGCGTTGGGTGCAGCATTGGATTGACTTCCTGCACGCTCATGCTCCCCCTCGGCCCATTTCCTTTTCCGGCCTGAACGCCTTCCGGGGCGATCGGGCGTTTTACACCCTGCCGGGCCTGGACATCGTGCAGTGTCACGGGGACAGCAAGCGCGGGCCGCACGATGCTATGACCCACCTGACCGCGCTCCGTGAGTACGGCAAACCGGTGATGCTGGACGAAGCCTTCTGGCATGGTCGGCGGCCTGAAAACTGGCAGCGACCCAGCAGAGAGCAGCAGAAAATTGAGCGCTGGAGTTTCTGGCAGGCCCTCGTCGCTGGGGGACATACCACCGCCGTGTGCTGGCAACCCTTTGAGGAACGACCCATTCACGACTGGCTGAAAGTCTTTGCGGAGTTCGTGGACCAGACCGATTTCGCCCGACTGGAGCCACACGACGATTTACTGGTAGCCCTGCCCGCGGGCGTACACGCCCACGCTGCCGCTCAGCCGGGGCGGGAGTACGTGGTCTACTGCACGGTGGATGAGCCTTTCACCGGCGGCCCGCTCACCCTGGCCCTGAAAGCAGGAACTTATGTGCTTCGAGGGGTGGAGCCGACAACTGGGCGGGAATTGCGCCGGGAAAGGTTGACCGTCACTAACGACGAGCCAATAGCGGTGAAATTGCCAGCCTTTGGGGAGGATGTAGCAGTACACTTGCGAGTCGAGACCGAGACGGGAAACTCGGAGTGAGCGGGAATTCACTATCCAGACAAGTTGGCCTACCCTCGACTCATAGGGCGGCAATGGGAAGGGGAACCGAAAGTGGCGAATGTAAGCAGTGTAGTCTATCCTGCTGTGCCTGCGGGAAGGGATGGGAACTTTGGGAGCGGCGACCTACGTTGAGCGGTTTGGGGGAGAGGAAAATGCCAGTATCGAGTATCCAGCAACGGGGTGGCAAGGCAGTCGTCGGTTAAACGTCCGCATCTCGCTTCAGTTTCCAGTTTGCGAAACGGTCACTTAAGGTGTAACCCTGGACATAAATCCATGAATGAAAGGAGCAAATAACGATGGGTGAGTTTAAGGCCGGGGTGGCGAAGGTCAACATCACCCCGCCTGTGGGCTTCCCCCAAGCCGGCTACGGCGGGCGGGAGAAGTGCAGTGAAACCGTTGACGATGAACTGTATGCCAAAGCCCTGGTTCTGGAGGATGGCGAGCAGGAAATTGCCCTCGTGACCACGGATTTGGTAAAAGTGCCGGCGGAACTGACCCAACAGGTACGCGCGGGGGTTCAGGAGACCGTGGGCCTTTCCGCTGAGCAGGTGCTGCTCTGCGCTTCCCACACCCACTTCGGGCCGGTGGTGGAGCCGGTTTATTACCTGCCCTCCGAGGTGATGGCCGGCTTTGACGAGAATTACGAGCAGCAGTTGGCGCGAAAAATAGTGGGAGCGGTGCGTCTGGCTCATGACCGGCGCCGCCAGGCCCGCGTAGCAGGGGGACAGGGACAGGCGCCGGAATTGGTGTTCAACCGCCGGCCCAAGAAACCCGATGGCCAGGTAACCATGAGTTGGCGACCTCCCCCGCCGGAGGAGGCGGCGGGATTGACTTGGGGCCCCACCGACCCGACAGTCGGAGTACTGCGGGTGGAAGATGAAAATGGGAACCTGCTGGCCGCCCTCATTAACTTTGCCTGTCATCCTGTCTGTGGCGTAGACCGACTGTATGCCATTTCTGCCGACTATCCGGGTTACGCCATGCAGGTGGTAGAACAGGTCGCCGGGGGCATATGTCTGTTCGCGCTGGGCTGCGCGGGGAACGTGGTTCCCATTGAGCGGGAAGGCAGCGCTCGCCGCTGGATTGGCACTGCCCTGGGCGCGGAAGCCCTCAAAGTACTCTCCTGGCTCAGCGGAGGGTCGCGCCCGGCTCCGGCCCGTCTCTCGGCCGCGCTGACCACTGTGGAACTGCCCCTGAAACCATTGCCCACGGTGGAGGAAGCACAAAGAGAAGTAGAGGAAAAAGAGGCCCTGCTGCGGCAGTGGGAAGCCACCCCTACTTCAGTGGAAAACATCAGCAATCCTCGCGGAGAGTTGATGCGGGCCAAGTATATTTTGGGACTGGCCAAACAGGCCGCCGGGCGCACTCACCTGCCGGTGGAAGTCCAAGTCTTGGGCATTGGCGCAACGCTTTTGATAGGACTGCCCGGTGAGGTGTTCGTTGAACTGGGCCTGGCCATTAAGCAACATGTGGAAGCCGAGCAGGTTTTCGTCGTCAGCCTGAGCAACGACTGCCCTGGCTACGTTCCCACTGCCGTTGCCTACAAGGAGGGCGGCTACGAGCCAGAGTGGACCCCCCTCGCTCCGGGCGCTGGAGAAGCCCTGGTCGAAGCCGCCGTGACCTTAGCCCAACGTTTCTCCCCCTGAGACCTACCCAAGATTGAAATCTTGGGCTACCGTTACCAAGTTTTCCCCTCTCCCCTTCGGGCCAACCCTTCAAGAGGCTCCAGCAGGAAAAGCATCTGGGCAAGAGGAAGGTTCACTTTTCGGAGGGCCCGATTTCCTCTGCTTCCAGCAGGGCAAGGAGCGGAGAATCTTCGATGTCCAGTGGGAGGTCTACTCGTCCCCGGCGGCGGCTGGATTCGTAGGTAGCGAAAATTAGTTCCGTGGCCTGCAAAGCCCGCTGCGCGCTCAGTTCCGGCTCCCGACCGGCCTTTAGGGCTTCTACCAAGTCGGCAATGGCGCGTATTACGTAATCGGTGTCGTGCAGCCCTTCCTTCAGGGGAATGGTCTCCCAACCTTTACTTCCCTGTTTCCACACGCGCAAAGCGGGGCCCTCTTTCACCCCGACCTCAATGACTCCCTCCGTCCCGATGAGCCGATTAGCACAGCCGATGTCCGCCTGATGCCCGGTCACCAAGAGGCCCTCTACGCCATTCTGCCACCGAATATAGGAGAGGCCCTGGGTTTCCACCGGAACTCCGAAGACCTTTCGCTCCTCCCGCACGTCAATTTGTCCCATTACCCATTCGGCTGGGGTTTCGCGGTTGTAGAAGAAAAACATATCGAACCAATGAGTCCCCCAATCGAAAAGGTTGGGACAGGCCCCTTCCAGTCGCACCAGTTGGCCGATGGTTCCATCGTGGGCCAGTTCGCGGGCCCGCCGGAAAGGGCCTCCAAACCG
This sequence comes from Armatimonadota bacterium, assembly GCA_012961305.1. Taxonomy (GTDB): domain Bacteria; phylum Armatimonadota; class UBA10988; order UBA10988; family DTZQ01; genus DTZQ01. The sequence continues at coordinate 3,888 of DTZQ01000579.1, forward strand.
CCGTTGGTGGTTGAAAGTCAGTTGCACCCCGCGGGCCTCACATACCTCGACCATGCGTTTGGCCTCGCCAAAAGTCGGAGCCATGGGCTTCTCACAGTGGATGGCCTTTACGCCCGCTTCAGCGGCGGCAATGACCATTTCCGCGTGGAGCGGTGTCCAGGTGCAGATGCTCACCAGGTCCAACTTCTCCCGCTCCAGCATTTCCCGGTAGTCGAGGTAGTATCGAGGTACAGGATGCTCTCTGATGAAGGCCTCGGCATTTTCCCGGCTAATGTCGGCGCAAGCGACAAGGGTACAGTCCGATCGAGCCCCGTAACCCCGCGCATGGGCATGGCCCATACCAAAGCCCGTCGTCCCTTCCCTCCGCCAAGGTCGTCCACAGCCGATAATGCCTACCCGCAAGGTTACCATGGAAAATAACCTCCTTGCCCTATCAGTTACTTTCCTATCCCCGTGACTACTCAGCCGAAGGCTGATATTCCCGCTTCCCCCGAGGACCGGGGACTGGGGACTGGGGACC
>DTZQ01000580.1 GCA_012961305.1 Armatimonadota bacterium
GAGACGGGAGACCGGTCCCCGGTCCTCGGGAGAAGCGGGAATATCAACCTCCGGCTGAGTAGTCACGGCCGGGGCGGTTGAACTTCGGAGGAGGAATACGAATGCGCAAGTCGCGGGTAGCCGTGACTGTTCTCCTTGTAGGGGTAATATTAGTGATTGCGGCGCGGGAGGCATGGTTAGAAGCCACCGACCAGCGCTTCAAGGAAGCGGCCCTGCCTTTGTTGGATGAAGCAGAGGAGGAATTTAAGCAGGTTTTTGAAAAGGCTCGGGGGTACGTTGGGGGTGAGGTTAAGGCGGAGGAAGTTACGACCTCGCTGCAGAACTTGCGGAAGCAGGTTGAAACTTGGCGGGACCGGGCCTATAAATTGCCTCCGGCCGGCCGCCGTCGTCGGGAACGGGAGCAGTTGCTGACCTTGCTGGACAACTTAGTGAAGGGCATTCCCAAGTTCATAAATGCCCTTACGGAGTTGGAGACCCAACGCCTTACCGCGGAACGAGAGATAATGTGGCTGCGTATGCTGCAGGAAGTACCCGGTCGCTGGTACGCTACGGTTATGGACATTAAGTCGACCCTGCGGGGGGAAGGGAAGGCCCATGAACATTAAGGTTTGGGGACGTGGGAGTCAAAACTGATGGCAGGAGTACGACTTGTCGGCTTGACCAAGCGTTTCCGCGAGGTTATCGCGGTCAACAATGTGAACTTGGAAGTTAAGGACCGGGAGTTTCTGGTCTTGGTGGGGCCTTCGGGCTGTGGCAAGACCACCTGTTTGCGCATGATTGCGGGTTTGGAGGAGGTTACTGAGGGGGAGATTTACATTGGTGACCGTCTGGTCAACGATGTTTCTCCTAAAGACCGGGATATTGCTATGGTCTTCCAGAATTACGCCCTCTACCCGCACATGAGTGTTTACGACAATCTGGCTTTTGGCCTGCGGCTGCGGATGTTACCTCCTTGGTGGGTGCGCCTTCTCCAGCGCCAGCAGGCCCGGGAAATCGCGGCGAATATAGACCGCCGGGTGAGGGAAACGGCGCACATGCTCCGTCTGGAGGAATTACTGCACCGCAAGCCCAAACAACTCTCCGGCGGACAGCGGCAAAGGGTGGCCCTGGGGCGGGCCATTGTGCGGGAGCCGAAGGTGTTCCTGATGGACGAGCCGCTGTCCAACTTGGATGCTAAACTGCGAGTGCAAACCCGGGCGGAACTCATCAAATTACATCGCCGTTTGGGCATTACTACCATTTACGTCACCCATGACCAGGTGGAAGCCATGACCATGGGCGACCGCATTGCCGTAATGCGGGACGGAGTTATTCAACAGGTGGATACGCCCCTGGGCCTGTACGAGCATCCGCGGAACCGCTTTGTGGCGGAGTTTATCGGTAGTCCTCAGATGAACGTGCTGGAGAATGTCCGCGTGATTTCCCAAGATGGAGTGCCGTACTTGGATGCCCAGGCTTTTCGCCTGAAGGTTCCACCCCGGCACCGCGAAGCCCTGGCTCCCTATGTGAACCGGGAAGTGTTGTTTGGCATTCGTCCAGAGGACATTTACGACCGCCAGTTGGCCCTTATCCCGGCCACGGCGGACAACACGGTGCGGGCTGAAGTGGACGTGCGGGAACCTATGGGCTCCACAGTTATTTTGGAACTGTTGGTCGGCCCGTACAAACTGACCGCCAGTGTGGACGCTGCTTCCCAAGCGCGGGAAGCGGAAACGATGGAAGTGTGCTTTGACTTGGAAAAGGCCCACATTTTCGACCCGGAAACGGAAGAGGCTATCGTTTAACCATGCCCGATAAGGAAATGGAATTTACCGAGCACCTGGAGGAACTGCGCTGGCGCCTCGTGCGCTGCTTGGGATACGTGGCTCTGGGCATGTTCCTCAGTTGGCAGTTTTACGACCTCCTTTCGCATCTAATTCAGGGGCCCATTGAACGGGCCTTTGTCTCTGCAGGATTGGAAGCCAAGTTGGTTTTTATGGACCTGTTGGAACCGCTCCTGCTGAAGTTGCAAGTGTGTCTGGTGGCGGGAGTAGTATTTATGTCTCCCCTGCTGTTTATAGAGGTATGGGGCTTTATCGCTCCAGCCCTTCTGCCCCACGAGAAACGCTACGCCCTGATTGTCTTTCCTGCGGCCGTGGTGCTCTTTGGGTCTGGTGTAGCCTTGGCCTATTTCGTTCTGCCCATTGCCTTTGCTTTTCTGCTGAAGTTCATTCCTCCGGGAGTGGTCTATTATCAGCACCTCACCCGCTACCTGTACCTTTTCCTACGCATGCTATTGGCCTTTGGGTTAGTATTCCAACTGCCCATAGTCATGAGTTTCTTGGCCCTGTTAGAAATCGTATCTTTTGAGTTCCTTCGGGCTCAGCGGCGGATAGCGATTTTCCTTTGCTTTGTGCTGGCCGCAGTGATTACCCCTACTTACGACCCAATTAACATGAGCATTGTCGGTCTGCCGCTGGTGGTGCTCTTTGAAATTAGCATTTGGGCGGTGTACTTCATTGAACGCCGGCGGACGGCGGCCAAAATGCAGGACCAACCAGCGTAGGAGAGGCGTTTTATTCCGCCCTCACCTCTAACCCTTTGGAGTGAGGGCTTTAGTCCCGTTGAGACAGGGGAGGAGGGACGAGGGGCGAGAAGGCCCTTTGGAGTCAGGGGTTTCCGCCCCGTCAGACTTAGCAGGTTGCCGAAATGAGCCGATGAGACCTTCATCTCCAAACTGTGCCAAGACCTTAGACTGGGAACAAGTACAAACCCTGTTGGGGGTGCGCTTTCAGCAGCGGAAGTTGCTTCGGCTGGCCTTGACTCATTCTTCCTATGCCCGGGAGCAACATTGGTCGTCCCTCCACAACAACGAACGGCTGGAGTTCTTAGGCGATGCAGTTTTAGAACTGGTCATCAGCGAATACCTCTACCGGCACTACCCGGATTATCCAGAGGGGGAACTGACCCAGCAGCGGGCCCGGCTGGTACAGCGGGAAAGTTTGGTTCAGGTGGCACGGGCTTTGAGGTTGGGAGAAGTGCTCCTGTTGGGAGTGGGGGAGGAGACTTCAGGGGGGCGGGACCGGGAATCCATTCTGGCCTGTGCTTTGGAGGCCCTGTTTGGGGCGGTCTACCTCGACCAGGGATTGGAAGGGGCACGGGATTATATCCTTCGGGTAATGAGGCCGGTGTTGCAGAACTTGGAGACCAATCCACCCCGCAACTACAAAGGTGAACTGCAGGAACTAACCCAGGGGCGGTTCAAAAGGCGGCCGGTCTATCGCACCTTAGAAGCCTTGGGCCCGGAGCATGAACGCACCTTTGTGGCCGAGGTGCGGTTGGGCTGGCAGCGGTTGGGCCGGGGCACCGGTCGCAGCAAAAAGGAGGCTGAGCAGGCAGCAGCCGCTGCCGCGTTGGAGAAATTGCAAATGATTTGAGATAGGAGGCACAGGTCTCTTGGCGGCTTTTACTATCATTGATGCTCATACCGTTTTTGGCTTCTGGCCCTTTCGCCGGGCGGACCTCTCCTTGGAGACCCTGGTCAATGTTTTGCGGCAGCACCAAGTTACCCGGGCGTTGACCATTTCGACTACGGGTATTTTCAACGACTATCAGCGGGGAAATGAGGAGACGGTGGCTGTATGTCAGCAGACGCCGGAACTGTTCCCCACGGCTACGATAGACCCTCGTCGGTACTTGGGGTGTCGGGAGGAAATTGACCGGCGCATAGGTCAAGGCCTTAAATTGTTTCGCGTATTCCCCGAATATCAGGACTGGCCTTTGGAATATGCTCCCTTCCTTCGCCTCCTGCAACATCTGGCGGAGCGCGGGGCAGTGCTTATGATTTCGGCGGCGGAGCGCGGGGTGGCTACATGCCTGGCACGGCTTACGGAGGGACTGCCCCTCAAGGTCATTCTAACCGCTGTCCGGGCAGATAATTTGGGTGAACTGCTGGTGGTGCTGGAGGAACGGCCCCACTGGTGCGTGGAAACGCGCTGGTTGAATTCCCCGGGGGCTTTGACCACTTTGGCCGCCGCCGTAGGAGCAGAGCGGCTTATTTTTGGTTCTGCTACTCCTCTGTACTACTTTTCCAGCGCCTACCTGCCCGTATTAGCAGCCGACCTGACGGAAGAACAGAAGGCCCTCATTTTGGGGGAGAACTTACGGCGGTTACTCTCGTAGTTTCAGCCGGCTCCATTCGGAGGTGGAATATGCCCATTATTGACGTGGATGGACTCTACGGTTCCCTACTTCCCGTTTCCCGGGGGGAAAATAGAGAGGAACTGCTGGTCCTGCTCGACCGGTTTGGCATTGACCGCATTATTTTGGCTTCCGCGCTGGCCGTCAAAGGGGACTTTCAGCGGGGAAATGCGGAATTGCACCAGTTGCTTGAGGGGCAGTCCAAACTGCGGGGTTATGTGACGGTGAATGCCCATTATCCTGAGGAGTCCATAGCCGAGGTTCGCCGTTATCTGTCCCGGTCTAACTTCGTAGGAACGCGATTCTACCCTGCGGACACGCGGCTGCGTCTGGCGGCGGAGGGCAGCCGACGGGTGCTTTCGGCCCTGCGGCGTTTCGGGAGGCCTATATTTGTCGTGGCCCACACCGAAGAGGAAGTGCGCGATACGGTAACGATTGCGCAAGAGTTTACGACCCTTCCCTTCATTTTGGGGCACTTGGGGGAGGAACTTTGGGAGATGGCTTTGGGGGCTGTGGAAGAGGTGCTCAACATCCACTTGGCCGTGGGAGGAATACATGCTGACCGGGACAAAATAAAAGAAGCCATAGAACTCGTAGGCCCCCGGCGGTTAATGTTCGGCAGTGGCCTGCCGGTTTTACATCCTGCCTACGCTGCGGGCATGGTACATGATGCGGGCATTCCTAACCCCCATAAAGAGCGGGTTTTCTACCGTAACGCCCAGGGTTTGTTTGGCTTGAGGGTGGAATAAAATTATTTCCCCTGTTGACTTTTAGGCTAAAATGTGGTATCCTTAATGAAACACCCTAACACTCAGCGAAGGAGGACAGTAATTATGCACTCAGTTGCCTGTCGTGCTTCATGGCTGAGCGGGGTTCTACCTCTGGCGTTGCTTCTCTCAGCAGCGGTGGGCCCCGTGCTGGCCGACGACGCGCCCACCGTGCAACTCTACGGCCTCGAGCAGGGAGCCGCTTACAGTGGGGCTCAGGTGCCCATCGTTATCGTTTTCAACAGCGGTTCGGCCACCCACCGGGTAGTCCAAATTGATTTGGAGGTAGATGGCCGCCTGATTGAGCAGAAAAAAATTGAACCGGCGGCCTCCGGGGCCTATCAGTACCTCTGGGATACGACGGCCTTGCCCAATGGTCGTCATACCCTAACGGTACGCGTGCAGGACCAGGCCAAGCAAACGGGGGTGTTCAGCCTGGATGTGTACGTGAACAATGCCGAACCCGACCTCAGTCCGCCCTTGGTGACCATTACCAGTCCCCGACCGGGCAGCATTGTACATGGCAAAGTGCCCATCCGGGTCCGGGTTTCTGATAACGTCGGGGTAAAATGGGTGTTAATTTACGTGGACGAAGAGTTTCGGGCGATGAAGAACTATCCGCCTTTTGAATACCTTTGGGACACGACCAAGGTCCCTGAGGGGCCCCATCGGATTTGGGCCAAGGCCATTGACTCTTCCAACTTGGCTACCGAAGCCCCACCGGTGACCGTATTTGTCCGCCAAATTAGTGGCCAGACTGGCTTGCGCCAATGGCGGCGGCCAGCGACGCCGCCGCGGGTTTCGGTGCCCTCGGTTCCAGTAACTGCCGAACCTCGGCTGGTATCCCCTCGACCTCCGGGACGAAGGGCGGGAGCGCCAGAAACGGCGGCACCTGCAACGGCAGAAACCCTGCGGCCGCACCTCACTACCCCCACTGCCAAGGGCGCGGAACGGGTCATTGTTTCCCCGCGGGAATTGGCTTCGGCGGTTCGCCCTTCTTTGCCCTTGCCGCCCACCATCCCCCGGCGAGTGGAGAGGCCTCGCCCCGCGGATGAAGCGGCTCAACCTATGGCCGATCTTCGGCTGCGGGGAACGGCAGAAGTTACTTCGATCGCACCGCAGGTTACTACCAGGCCTCCGCTCCAACCGGCCCTGGCTACGACAGGTCCCACGACCCTTGCAGGGCCGGAGGTAGTGCCGCCGGTAGTTTCTTCGGTTGAAGCACCACCACTGCCCCGACCCGTAGGACCAGCAGCGCCCTTGGAACGCCTCACAACTCCTCTGACCAGGCCACTGCTGGCTCCGCCGCGGGTGGCCCCTGCCCCACCAATTCGGCGGCGGATTGTAACCCCCCCGACCGTGCCGGAAGTCGCTCCTACCCCTCTTCGGCGTGCGGTGGTGAAGCGGCCCTTGGCTCCGCCAAAGATGTTGGGGCCCTTGGCCTTTCGACGGCCGACCCCTGCCGTTTCCCCTCTGCCTGCTCCCAGTGGTCAGCGGTTGACGGTCCCCGGAGGGGGATTGCGACCTACCCCCCCGGTACGAGTGAGCCGCGTCTCCTACTACGGCCCGGCGCGGGCAGGAACGGCAACAATGCGTCCCCCACAGGTCGGACCAGCCCTTAGCGGCCAGCGGATAACTGTGCCTGCGGCAAGGCGTCTGGCTTCCCCCCTGCGCAGTGCGAGCCCAGTCTCTCTGCTGGTTCGGGCTCGAGGGGAAACGTTTATTGTTCCTCCAGAGGGCACTCAACCCCAAATCGCTCAGCAGCACGTAACCCCCCCCGCCTCGTATCGTAAGTTAAGGGCAGTGCCATTGCCCTCGCTTGCCCGCCGACCGGCAACGGGACGAGTTCGGCCCATCGGACGGGTGCACGTGGTGCAGCCGGGGGAAACTCTCTATCGTATTGCCCAACGTTACCATACCACCGTGGCTACCTTGGTGCGTCTCAACCGTATTGCCCGGCCCAATTACATTCGGGCAGGACAGCGCTTAGTGGTGCCGCGGACTACGTGGGGTCTCTACTTTGATGGACAACCGGTGGCTACGGATGTGTTGCCCTTCGTAGAGCGGGGCATTTCCGTTGCTCCCTTCCGCCACGTCTTCGAGTTCAATGGGGGATATGTCCAATGGATTCCCGAAACCAAAGAAGTTCACGCCCAGGACGAAGTGCGTACCGTGCACTTGAAAATTGGCAGCCATCGGGCCCAAGTTAATGAAGAGACTATCCTCATGGACCTGGCAGCATTTATTGAACAGGGTCGTACCATGGTGCCCGTTCGGTTCATCGGTGAAGCCTTAGATGTAACCGTAGAGGTGGACCCTGCTTCGGGCAACATTTACATTCGTTCCAACCGCTGAGTGGAAGATATGGTACGGGAATGGCCTGGGGGAACCCCGCCCAAAGGTGGAAGTGTATCCTCAGGTTCGTTCCCGTAGTGGATTTACCTGCCGAGTTAGGGTTTGATAGTGAATGCCCAAGTCGCCCCCGTTGGTGTTAGGTGGAGACTTGGGTATCTTTATGTTAAAGCCGTAGGGAGATGAGAGCAATTGGCTCCAAATGGAAGTACACCGGGAGGGGGGAGAGGCTATATTTCTGCACAAAGGTAAGGTCTTTGCATCTACGCCTTGTATTAGGCGCTTTAAGCCTCATGGGAGGGGGCCTTAGCCCTACCCTCGCCCAGTCTCGTTGGCGCAGTTACCTGAACACCAATCTGGCTTACGTTCTGGCTTTGGACGGACCTCGGGTTTGGTGTGGTACAGGTGGAGGAGTGAAAGTTTACCAACGGGAAACTGGTCGGTGGCGAATTCTCACGCCTGCGGAAGGGGTGCCGGGTAATCAGGTAAGGGCCCTGGCAATAAGGGGGACCCAGGTGTGGGTTGGGGTGGCAGAAGGAAGGGTTGGATGGTATGATAAGGACAAAAACGAATGGCATCTTTTGCCAGAGGAACTCCCTTCTGCTCCCATTCAAGCCCTGGCGTTAGATGGCGACACGGTGTGGGTGGGTACGGCGGGAGGCGGGGTCGCCTGTTATGACCCCTTGACCGAAACTTGGACTACCTACACCACCGCTGAGGGTTTGGGTTCAGATTGGGTCTATGCTCTGTGTGTGGAACGTTCGGGAGTTTGGGCCGGCACGCGCGCGGGCCTCTCCAAGTTCGACCGGCCCACGAGGGAGTGGATTACCTACCGCCCTGAAAACAGTCCTCTGAGTGGGCGCATCAATGCTCTGTTGATGGTACAGGGCCGACTCTGGGTGGCCAGTGAACGGAATGGGTTGGCAGTTATTGACGTCGCATCGGCGAAAATGAGCAGTTACGAAGTTACCTTGGGCGACGGACGGCTGTACGCCCTGGCCACGGAAGGCAACTGGGTGTGGCTGGGGACGGGGCGAGGGTTAATTGAGGTCCGCCTGGACCGGGAGGAATGGCAACTGCTGCCGGATACAGCCTGGCACATCACAGCCTTGGCCGCTTCGCCGCAGGAACTGTGGGTGGGCACCCGGCGGGCGGGCGTGCGTTGCTATGACCGTCAGCGGAGGGTGTGGAGCGAGCACCGTTCCCGCCACGGGTTGCCGCTCAATGACCTTTCCTGCTTGGCCTTGGACCAGAACGCCATATGGTTGGGCAGTCGCAGCGAGGGAGTAGCGCGTTTAACTTGGGACACTCAGGAATGGCACCATTTCACAGCGGAGCAGGGGCTGACCGCAGACCAGGTGAGGGATTTAGTGGCCGTGCGCGGGTCAGTCTGGTGCGCTACTCCCCACGGCCTCAGTCACTATGACGCGGCTACTGAGCGGTGGCAGCAGTACACTATGGCTTCTACCGGCGGCAGACTCATTGCCGACGATTTGACTTCCATTCTGCTGCATGATGGCCGCTTGTGGTTCGCAGGTGAAGGGGGAGTAAGCGTCTGCGATTTAGCCATGAAGGAGTGGAAAACCTGGGAACTGGAAGGCACCCACAGTGACGGCTACTTCCCCCGCCTGGTCTCTGACGTGTACACCGGCGATGTGTGGGTGATTTTCCCCCGGGAGGTGTACCGCTACTGCATCCGCGAGGGGGAATGGTATTTGTACCGCAAACCCTTCCGCCCAGTAACTATGGGCACCTATGACCCAGCCCAGCAGTTCATCCTGGACGTGGCCATAGACCTGCCCTCGGCTTGGTTCGCTTGTGTGGACGGTCTGCGGCAATATGACAAACAAATGCGTTCCTGGTATATTCACGACGACCGAACGGCAGCACCCCTGCGCGAAGTCACCGTCGTATCCCCGGGCCGCGGGGCCGTATGGGTTGGAGTAACTGGCTATCTCTGTCGGTTCGACCGAGCCTTGCGGCAATGGAAGGCCATTCCCCTCCCTGAACCCCTGCGGAGCGAACGAATTACGGCCTTAGCCGTAGATGGAACTAAGGTCTGGGTAGCCACTGCCGAGGGGATTGGTCGCTACCAGGACGAGGAGAAAACTTGGACTACTTTCGGCCTGTCCAGTGGGATTGTAAGTGGTATTCACACTATTAGGGTCACTGCTGACCAAGTATGGTTTGTGGGGACCAACGGCCTGAGCGTGTATCACAAAGAGTAAAATCAACTGAAGCCTCTTGTCATTGGGGAAAAAGTATGTTATAATAGGCCCGGCAACGTTCTCCCGGTGGTTGAGGAAGGCCATGAAAAGGATAGAAAAAGCAACTTTTACTAAACCCTTAGCGGTGTTTCTCTGTGTGGCGGTAGTGCTTACCTCCCTTTGGGGAGGTAGGCTGCGGCCGGCGGTGGCACAAACACCGCAGCAGCGGATTGTAGTGGCTGGCTTTCTCAACGTGAGTGGCTACCAGGGAGTGGCTCTGGCGCGGCGGGCGGCCAATGCTTTTCATTTGGCCCTGGCCCAGGATGGACGGTATGCGGTGGTAGACCAGGCGCGGGTAGAGGAGGCCCTACAGGCGGCTCACCTGGAGTTGCCGGCGCGGGA
>DTZQ01000581.1 GCA_012961305.1 Armatimonadota bacterium
GGTTAGAATATCGCGGTTACGACTCCGCAGGGGTAGCCGTCTTGCAGAACGGGCGGGTGGAAATCGTCAAAACGGTGGGCAAAATCCGAGATTTAGAGGGCCTGCTGGCGGAGCGGCCGCTAACGGCCTGCATGGGCGTGGGTCATACCCGGTGGGCTACCCATGGACAACCCTCCACCCCCAATGCCCACCCCCACCCGGACTGCGGCGGACACCTGGCGGTGGTGCACAACGGCATCATCGAAAACTTCCTGGAATTGAAGGAACGCCTGCAGGCGGAAGGACATCAGTTCGCTTCAGAAACGGACACCGAGGTCATCGCCCATCTCTTGGAGGTGAACCTGAGAGATGGAGACCTGTTGGGGGCCTTGCGGGCCACAGTGCAGGAACTGGACGGCTCTTACGCCCTCGTGGTCATCAGCGAATATGAGCCGGACAAATTGTTGGTGGCCCGCAAGGATTCGCCCCTCGTTATAGGGCTGGGGGAAGGCGAAAATTTCATTGCCTCCGACATTCCCGCCGTGCTGCCCTACACTAAACGAGTGTACATTTTAGAGGACGGAGACATCGGCGTAGTCACCAAAGAGCAGGTGGAACTGATGGACGTGGAAGGGCGGCCCAAAGAACGGGGGATTTTCCAGGTCACTTGGGACGCCCGAGCGGCGGAAAAGGAGGGCTACGACCACTTCATGATTAAGGAAATCCACGAAATCCCCCGAGCCATTCGGGATACCATGCGCCGCCGGGTGACCCCGGACAACCGGGTCGTGCTGGACGAACTTACCCTGAGGCCAGAGGAAATTCGCCGCCTGCGCAGGATTTTCATCGTAGCCTGCGGTACGGCCCACTACGCAGGAGTGGTGGGCAAGTACCTGTTCGAGCGTCTGTTACGGGTGCCAGTGGAGGTGGACATTGCCTCCGAGTTCCGCTATCGCGACCCCATTTTCGAGCCCGACTCGCTGCTCATCGTCATCAGCCAGTCAGGGGAGACGGCGGACACCTTGGCAGCGCTGCGGGAGGCCAAACATCAAGGCGTCAAAGTGCTGGCGATTGTCAACGTCATCGGCAGTTCCATCTATCGGGAGGCCGACGAGGTGTTCCCCACCTGGGCCGGGCCGGAAATCTGCGTGGCTTCCACCAAAGCGTATGTAACGCAACTGGTGGCTGAATACCTCCTGGCCTTCCACTTCGGACTAATTCGCGGGAACCTTACAGAGGAAGAGGTGGCCGAACTGGTAGCCGCCCTCAAGGAGACACCCGACCTGGTGCAACAGGTGCTCGACCGGGAAGGGGAAATCGCAGAGTTTGCCAAGCAGTTCACTCATTGCCACGACTTCTTTTTCTTGGGACGCGGGTTGGACTTCGCGGTATCTTTAGAGGGAGCACTGAAATTGAAGGAAATTTCCTACGCTCACGCGGAAGCCTATGCGGCTGGGGAATTGAAACACGGCCCTCTGGCCCTGCTGACCGACGGCGTGCCGGTCTTCTGCACCGCCGTACAGAGCGACCTGTACGATAAAATGCTCAGCAACATCAAAGAAGTTAAGGCCCGGCGCGCCGAGGTAATTGCCATCATCAAAGAGGAGGACACGGAGACGGAAAAATCGGTGGATTACGTCCTGCGCATCCCTAAGACCCATGACTTGTTAATGCCCCTGGTGGCCATCATCCCGCCTTATCTGTTCACCTACTACCTGTCAAAGGAGTTGAACCGGGAAATTGACCAACCCCGCAACCTGGCCAAGAGTGTGACGGTGGAATGAAACCTAAGGTTCTGACCATCGCTGGTTCCGACTCTGGAGGCGGGGCGGGAATACAGGCCGATTTGAAGACCTTCGCGGCTCTGGAGGTGTACGGAACCAGCGTCCTTACCGCCCTCACCGCTCAAAACACTCAGGGCGTCACCGCCATCCACGAAGTGCCACCAGACTTCGTTGCGGCTCAGTTGGACGCCGTTCTGAGCGACTTGGGCGCGGACGCGACCAAAACGGGCATGTTGGCCAATGCGGCCATCATCGAGGTGGTGGCGGCCAAAGTGCAGGAATACAACCTGCACAATCTGGTGGTGGACCCGGTGATGGTGGCCAAGAGCGGAACCCGTTTGCTGCGGGAAGATGCGGTGACCGCCCTGAAACTGCTCCTGCTCCCCCTGGCCCGGGTGGTGACCCCCAACCTGTCCGAGGCCGAGGTGCTGGCAGAGTGGGAACTGCGCACCGGGGCCGATTTCCGCCGGGCGGCGGAGAGAATCCGGACTTTGGGACCGGAGGTGGTGGTGCTCAAAGGGGGACATCGGCCCGGCGGTGAGGTTTTAGACCTGCTGCTGGACGACGAGGGCTTTCTGGAACTGCGGAGGCCGCGAGTAGACACCTCCCACATCCACGGTACGGGTTGCACTTTCTCCGCGGCCATTGCTGCCTACCTCGCCCGGGGCCAACCCGTGCGGGAGGCCATCCTAACAGCCAAGGAGTATCTCGCCCAGACCCTCGTCCACGCCTACCCGGTGGGCAAAGGGCCCAGTCCCGGACACCACTTTTGGGCCTGGTGGACTTCTGCGTAAAACGCAAATTGCGTTTTACGCTTTACTTTGAAAGGGGAGATATGGCCGATGGCAGTAAGTGTGGCCGACCGATCCCTCCGGGTGGCCCGCTTCCGGGAGCGCCCCAACCGCTTTCTGGGCCTGGTGGAACTCCAAGGCCAGCCAGTAGAGTGTCACATCTCCGATTCCGGTCGGCTGAGGGAACTCTTGCGTCCCGGGGCGGAGGTGCTCATCGCCAAGGCCGCATCGGCCCGCCGGCGCACCGCCTATGACCTGCTGGCGGTACGGGCAAAGGCAGTATGGGTTTGCGTGGCTCCTCGCCTGGCCAGCCGCCTGGTGCGCCAGATGTTGGAACAGCAGCGCGTGCCGGAGTTGGCCGAATATTCGCGGGTGGAAGTGGAGGTGCCCTGGGGCCACAGCCGCTTGGATTTTCGCCTGAGTCGGGAGGGGGAAACCTGCTGGGTGGAACTGAAATCGTGCACTCTGGTGGTGGACGGAGAGGCTCGGTTCCCCGACGCGCCTACGGTACGGGGACAGCGGCAGATGGCAGACCTGGCCGCCCTGCGACGGAGTGGACAGCGGGCCGTAGTGTTTTTTCTGGTGCAGCGGCCTGATGCCCAGCGGTTTGCTCCCCACGACGAAATTGACCCGGCCTTTGGCGCGGCTTTGCGGGCCGCCGCGGGGGTGGGAGTGGAAATTTTGGCCTACACCTCCCGCTGGCAAAACGCTGCCCTGCGCTGGGGCCAGCGGATTCCCGTGTGCCTGTAACCCAAAGGCTCAGCCATGGAGGGCCAGCCTTTGGCCCCTGGCCTCGGTGACGCTTTGCTCAACGAACTCAACGCTCTCAACGATAAGCCATAGAGGTATTTAGCCATGCCAAGCGTTTCCCTGCGGCTGTCTCTGCGCCTCCCCCCGCGTTGGAGTGGGGAACAGGCACAGGCCCTTACGCAAGCCTTGCAGCAGTGGCCCCAGGTGACGGCCCTGCTGAGGGGGGAGGAACTGCATCTGACTTACGACCCCGACCGCGTTTCCATCCTCGACCTCCAGCAGACCGCAGCCGAACAGGGGGCGACTTTCACTCCCCCTTTCCTTCGGGTGGAGGGACAACTATCTCCGCCCCCGGACGGGGACGAGGCCGCCCGCCTGGAGAAACGGCTGGCTAAGTTCCCCGGTGTCGTGTGGGCCGGAGTGAACTTCGCCTCCGCCCAGGCAGTGGTAGAGGGTACATTAGACGAAACCGCCGTCGCGGCGCTGCGGTCTCACCTGCGGCGGTGGGGCTATGATTTCGACCTCAGCCCTTTGGTTACCGCTGCCCCCGGAGCGGTTCCTCCCCCGGAGCGAAGGGCCTCGCGGGTGCGGCGACGGGAGTGGCTGTGGGTGGCTTTGGCGGCGGTTGCCCTGCTCCTGGGCTGGGCTTTGGAGCATCTGGAGGGCGCAACGCGGGCCGCGCGCACGGCCTACGTCCTGTCCCTGCTGGGCAGCGGGGGTCGCTTTGCCTGGCAGGTCCTGCGCAGTCAAAACCTCAGCGGACGGGGATGGATTCTGCTGGCCGCCTTAGGCGTTCTGGCCCTGGGAGAGTGGTGGGAAGCGGCCCTGACCATGTTGGGCGGGGCAGTGGGTTGGGCGGCGACGGAGGGATTGGGGGAGCGCGTGCGCCGGGCCATAGGGCGGGAGCGGGTGCTGTTCGCCGAGACGGTGCGCCGACTGACGCCGGACGAAGAGCGTTATTGCTTGGCGGAGGAATTGCGGCCTGGCGACCGGTTCGCCGTGCGACCGGGGGAAATCATCGGCGCAGACGGTCAGGTGGTCGAAGGGACCTCGTCGGTGGACGAAGTGGCTTTGAAGGGCACCTCAACCCCGCGGAAGGTCTCTCCGGGCGACTTCGTTTGCGCCGGCACGCTTAACCAGGAGGGGCAACTGGTCGTCGAGGCCCAGCGAACGGGAGCGGACACTCTGTGGGCGCGCCGCAGTCGGCACCTGGCCCTGGCCACTGTCTTTTCCCTGCCGGCTGACCAATGGTTTGCCCGGTTGGGAACGGCTCTCCTGTTGTTGCTAACAGCGGGATTGGCAGGGGCGCCGTGGCTGCTTGGGAACCTCGAGCCCACCACCGGGTACCTCCGGGCTTGGGCTGGGGTGGCTTTAATCAGCGCCGTGGGATGGAGGCGCAGTTCCCAAGCAGTAGCCGTGGCAGTCGCCCTGGTAAGGTTGTTTCGACGGGGCATTTGGAGTCGGGGCGGAGCAGTTCTGGAAACCATGCCTTGTACTGAGGTGGCGGTGTTCGAGGGGGCCGGAGTGCTGACCACCGGAAGGCCAGAGGAGATAGACCCCGTTTCCCTCTCCCTCCGCGACCCCCAGGACATCCTCCGTCTGGCCGCCGCACTGGCCCGGGCATCCTCGGAACCTGTAGCCCAGGCCATTGTGGAAAGGGCCCGGCGGGAGCGATTGGCCCGGCCCCGGGCGAGTTCCGTGCGGGCGGTGCCGGGGCGAGGGATGCAGGGAGACATCGCCGGACGCTGGCACTACTTAGGAGGGCTCTCCTTTGCCCGGGACCTGGGATTAGAGGCTCCGGAGGCGGAACGGAGAGCAGCCGCTGGGGAAACCGTGTGGCTGTTGATGACCGAGAGGGAGGTGTTGGGCTTAATAGTCGTTCCCAACCCGGTGCGGGAAACAGCGGCCCAAACCGTGGCCGCTCTGAA
>DTZQ01000582.1 GCA_012961305.1 Armatimonadota bacterium
GTTCAAACTGGGGGCTACCTTTACCAAACCAACGGAAGTTGGTTCCCTCGGTTTCCCACCGACTTGGTAACCATAGCCCAAGGTTTTAAGGGGTAGGTCTTATTGTCTGTACACCTCTGGGTTTACCACGTGCAGGGGGCGTTGACCAGTGAGGACTTGGATGACGCTGTCCACTACGGCCTCGTTCACCGCCCTTACCGTTTCGGCCGCGTTGAAGCCGCTATGGGGGGTGAACAGGCAGTTGTCCAATGTTAGGAGAGGGTGGTCTGGCGGAGGCGGTTCTTGGGCGAATACGTCCAATCCGGCGCCCGCAATCCAACCTTCTTGCAACGCTCGCACCAGGGCCGGTTCATCTACCAAGGCCCCTCGCCCGCAGTTAATGAGGTAAGCCGTGGGCCTCATCTGTCGCAGTTCTGCTTCTCCAATCAGCCCCTGTGTTGCCGGGGTCAGGGGAACGTGGAGGGTAACGAAGTCCGACTGCGCTAACAGTTCCTCTAAAGGCACAAAAGTCACTCCGTACCGGGCGGCGAACTCGTAATCGGGCGCGATGTCCGTAGCCAACACGGTCAGGTCAAATCCCTGGGCCCGCCGGGCCACGGCCTTGCCGATGCTGCCCAGGCCCACAATGCCCAAAGTCTTGCCCCACACTCCGACCCCTCCCACTTCCTCCCACCTCCCGTCGCGCACCATCCGGTCAGCCAGGAGCAGTTTCCGCGCCAAACCCAGCAGGAAAGCAAACACCAAATCGGCCACGGCATCCGCCAACATGCCCGGCGTGTTGGTGACCACTACTCCGTGGCGGGTGGCCGCCGCCAAGTCAATGGTGTCCACTCCCACACCCCAGCGGGCGATGACTTTCAGCCGGTCGGCAGCCGCGAAGACCTCCTCCGTGTACTGGTCGCTGCTGGCGATGATAGCGTCGTAGCCGGGCACCAGTTCCGCCATCTCCGCCGCCGTGCGGGTCCGACCGAGGGCTTGCAAGTCCACCTGGGCTCCAAACTCCCTCAGCCGCTGCCGTGCCCCCTCGCTTTCCCGCCGAAAGGCGCGGGCCGTAACTAACACCCGGTACATTATTCCACTTCCCTCAACTCGGCATCGTCGAAGCAGGTAATGTTCCACTCGTTTCCCTGCCGCTGGCGGTGTTCCAGGAAAACGGTCAACAGGGGCCTTTGGGCCTGCACCTGCAGCGACAGGAGCGTCCATTGCCCTTCGCTCTCGGTGAAAGGAGTCCACCGCACTGTGGGGGCAGTCGGGTCCTCGCCGCCCGTGGGGTCCATCCCCAAACGGCAGGCCGTATCTGCGGGCCGTCCTCCCCGCCGCAGGGTGTAAATCCACACCCGCGCCTCGTACACCCGGCCCGGTTCCACCGCTACTGTCTGGTACACTCCCCCATTTTTGGTGTTGAAGGAAGAGGCGCTGCCCAGAAAATACTGGCCGCCGTGGGCGGGAATGGGAAAGTGGAACTGGCCACTTTTCTGAATGCCGTCCACTGTACCCCATTTGCGCCAGGCGCCCAAGTAGGCGGGCTCCGGCCCCGGGTTCTCGAAGCCGGGGTCCACCAGGGTTCGCGGCAGCGGCGGGGGAGGGAAGACCAAATCCACCGTAGTTTCCCCGGCGGCCACTCCGCGGGGCTCAGAAAGGGCCGGGGGAAACCTGGGGGCGAAGGCCCGCAGGCGCACGGTGCCGATGGGTACGTCGCGCAAGAGGAACTGCCCCTGGGCATCCGTTACCGCCCAATGGTGGCCCGTGGCCGTGCTCACCGTTGCTCCGGCCACTGGGCGCCCCCAGGGGTCGCGCACTGTGCCTCGCACCGTGCCCGTGGGCCTGGCAATCAGCGGGGTGCCCGGCAGGGGCCAATCGGCCTCACCCACGAACAAATCGTCGAACCAGACGAAGCCGCTCTCCGCCTCCACGCAGAGGGTAACCCGCAGTCGCCGGGCCTCCTGCGGCGCAGCCAGGGTGGCAATTAGCGGGTGCCAATCGGTGTTTCCTTCGGCCTCATCGTCCACCGGCGCGGAAGCCAGGGGCACGCCGTAACTGTCGGCAAACTCCAAAGTCAGGCCCGGCCCTCGCCCCGCGCCTCGCACCAAGCGGGCCGTACGGCACCACACCCGGGCGGTGTACACCTTGCCGGGCAGGGCACTGAGGTAGTCGCCCACCGTCCACAGGGTGCGGCTCTCCCGGCCCCCCTCTCCGGCGGCGATGCGCTGCGAAGCGCGGCCAGAACGGCGGTAAACGTCATCTATGGTGAACGTTTCCGGGTGGGGCTTGCCATCTACCGTTTGCCACCCCTGAGCCACGCCGGGAAGGTGCCCCGCGCGGTCGAAGCCGCCGGGGAGCAGACTGCCCCGCCGAAGAACGGCGTTCCAGAGGAAGGGCTCGCTGGCCGTTACCGTTACCCGCTCCGCCGGCCCGGCGTGGAAGCCGTCGCGGAAAAGGGAGATGGTGTACACTCCCGGCGGGAGGTCTACAATGCGGTAGCGGCCCTCAGTGTCCGTCTCTGCGGCGTAGTTGCCCGGCTGGGTCCAGACGACCACCTGGGGTATGCCCCGTCCGAACTCGGCGTCCCGTACCCTTCCTTCAATGACCGCCTCTCCACGGGGCTGCCAGTCCTCGCCGGATGGTTTGGGCAGGGCCGCGATGGCCTCATACTGGGGCGTGGGCTTACCGTCGGGCCGAATCCAATCCCAGCCGTTCCACTGCTGCCAGGTCACATCCCACAGTTCAAAGGGACACACGGCCAGAATGCGGGGGTCGCGCAGCCAGTGGGCCCAATAGGCTTCGACCATATAGGCAGCGCGGATTTCCTCGGTGATGGCCGGAAACCGCTCGTCTGCCCGGTTGCCCAGTTCGTAGCCGGTCTCGGTGAACATAAGGGGTTTGTGGATGCGGTGCTTGGCCAGCACCTCCAGCGTCCACAGGTAGCCGCTGAGGGAGGTATCGTCGTCGGTGTAGCCGGGCGGGTGGTTGGCCCCGTAGGGATGCAGGGCCCAGACGTCCACCACCTCCGCCACCTCAGGCAAAGCGGTCAGCATGGCTTCAATGAACCCGGCCCCGCTGCCCGCGAAACCGCTGCTGACGATTTTGAGACGCGGGTCTACCCCCTTCAAAGCCCGTCCCACGTCGAACAGGAATTGGGCGTAGTCGGCCGGCTCCCAGTGGAGGTTGACCTCGTTGAGAACCTCAAAATAGGGCACGGTGACCCCTGTGGCGTACAGGCCCCGCAGCCACTGGCTCAGGTAGGTAGCAGCAGTATAGTAGGTGCCGGGGGGGTCCTGGCGAGGCCGACCGACCCGTTGCGGGTCGGACAACTCCGCTGGCACCTCGCCTCCCACCAGGATGGGGATGAGGTGTTTGGCCCGGCAGAGGAGCAGGAATTTCCTAACCCCCTCGTAGTTGCGCTCGCGAGTGGAAACTCCCTGGCGCACGTAGCCCCACTCCCCCACCAAATCCCGAGCCAGTTGCAGGTGATAGCCGCCCCCCGTGGAGTCAAACGAACCCGGCAGGCGAGTTACAATGCCAAAGGGGTTGTTGGCAGCCCCAACTGGCCCCGCCAAGGTCAGCCCCCAAATCCAGACCAGCCGCCAGTTCATCAGAACACCTCCAGCAGTTGCAGGGTAGCCTCTTGGATGAGCCGCTCACAGTCCGGCTGGAGCATCAGGGTGCCGTAGTAACGGTAGGCCGTCTCCACCTCATAGCCGCCCAAGGGATAAGCGGCCGCCGTAGGTACGTAGCCAATGCAGCCGTTGCTGTAGCCCAGAGCGATGGTGTGTTCAAAGGGGGAGTGGGCGTCGGCAAACAGTTGGTACTCCACGAACATTTCGCCCGGATAGGCAACGATGGCCGTACGGTTGAGGACGAAAGCCTGGATTTCAAACTTCTGGGTGCGTTCCTTTTCGCCTTCTTGAGCCAACCGTAAATAATCCTGGGCCCATTCCACCAAGCCGCCGTAGAACTGGAGTTGATATTCATTGAGGCGGTCATCGGCCTGGGCCTGCTGCAAGCGTTTCTCCTGCTCTTGGAGCAGGGCTTCCGCCTCCTCAACGCTGGGCGGGTTCTGTAGCGGCAGTTCGATGGTCTCCACTGCGGCGTCCAGCACCACCTGGTCGGTGGTCTCAATCATCTCCCAGCCTTTGACCACCGCTGCACCCAAGATAGTTCCCAACCGTTCTGTGCCGGCCCAAGAAAGGTCTGAGCAGTCGCAGTTGACGTTCCCTCCACAGCCCTGGGCAAACAGGGCCTGCACGCCCTCCTTGGCTCGCTCCACGAAGTCCACTGCATAGCCGCAGTAATCGCGGGTTATCGTCAAACCCCTCTGGGTTACAGGATGAGCCGCGTGGGAGAAGAAGCAAGCCAGGGGTCGTCCGTCGGCGGTGTCCAGGCGCAGGATGTCCACCCAGGGGGCCACCGGCCCCGCCGGGTTGCGGCCTAAAATCATTTCCCCCTGGGGCGTCTTCTCCCGGCGGTTGAAACCGATTTGCACCGGCTCCCGGCCTATCCCTAAACGAGCCGGCTGGCGGGAACGCATGGCCATAATCACCGCGCCCACAATTTTACGTACCGTCACATCGCAGTAGGTCTCATCGCGCTCTCCCAAGCCCCGCAGGGAAATGGTGGCGGGGCCGGAATGAGTATGGGAGGCATTAAGCATCACGTGTAAATCGGGAATGCCCGTACGCTGTTGCACGAGGGTACGTATCCGCTCCACCAGGTCGAAGTCCCAACCCAGCACATCCGCCGTAATGAGGGCCAGTTTGGTGGTGCCGTCATCTAACACCAAAGCCTTGGCCTGTAGGTCATCGTGGACGTCCTCCACCGGCCCCTTCCGTCCGCCAAACCCCGTCAGTGGCACCCCCAAGGGGGGAGTAATATTCGCTCCTGCTACGCCCGCTTGAAAGACAGACATAAGACTGCACCAACCTCCTCCAATCTCTATCCCAGGGCAAATTCGACGCGGAAGAGGTGGTTCCTTCCGAGGGAGAGAAAAATCGGCACGGATTTTTGCAGAAGGAGTCCCCTAAAAATTTTTGATTGGGGTATTGACTTTTTCATCTTTTTGGTGTACAATAAAACTGTGAGGGGGACGGTGGAACTAACACGGGGCAATTAGGGGAAAACCATTTATTGGGAGGAAAGGCACCATGAAGGCTCACAAGCGCGACTGGTGGGGTTTTACCCTGATTGAACTGTTGGTTGTAATTGCGATCATTGCCATCTTGGCAGCGATCCTCTTCCCTGTATTTGCCCAGGCCCGGGCTAAGGCGCGGGCGGCCTCATGTACCTCGAACCTGAAGCAGTTGGGGCTGGCCTGGAGGATGTACACCACCGATTACGACGAGAGAGGGCCCCGTCACTATCGCGGCATCTCACCCTTCTACATCAACTACGGTCGAACCAGCCCCTGTTGGGTGTGCCAGGGCGAATGCCTCCATCCCTACATCAAGAACCAACAGTTGTTCATTTGCCCGGACAACCCGCGCAACTGTCCTCGTTCCGGTTGGGGGCCCTACAACACCTGCCGTGGTGGTTATGGTTGGAACTGCTGGGCTGGCAACCGACCGATGGGGCGGATTTCCTATCCTGCCCAGTTTGTGGTCTGTGCGGATTCCCGTTGTCATTGGTATAACTACTATGCTTGTAGCAGAAGATTCCAAGACCGGGTCAAGGGTCGTCGCCGAATGTGGACGCCGCATAACGATGGGGCGAACCACGTGTTCGCAGACGGTCACGTGAAATGGTTCAAGCGCGAGGCCATCCAGCCCAGTTGGTGGCATCCTTCTCTGGATAAGCGGTTTGATACTTAGTCTAAGGGACCTGAAGGCCGACGTGTAGGGGCAGACTGCTATCCCTGTTCGGGGGGCTTTTGTTGTCATTGCGCAAGCGAAAATGGAAAAGCGCCCCGAAAAGTCCGGTGATTCATAATGAGCGTGAATCGAAGGAAGAAAACGCTACTCGCTGGGGCTTGTATCCTGGTCATCGTTCTGTCGGTTCTCTGGGTGGCCTGGAATGTGAGCCGGTTAAGGCCGGCAGGGGAAGCCTATCAGCCTCGGCCGGACTTGTTGCCGCTGGGTTCGCCGGAGGCGAAAGTCTTTATCTATGTGGCGGTTCCCCCCTTTGCCGACTGCCAGGAACCAGCCATAAATCTGCTCCAGGAACTGGCGAAAACTTATCCGCAGCATCTCTTCGTGTATTTCGCGCCCACGTTCGGCGACGGAACCTACCCGGACCCGAATGCAAAGTTTCCCGAAGTTCCTTCCCTGGAGGAACTGGGGCGGAAGGCTCCTACCCTTGATGATACTCCCTTTTGCTCGTTTATCTGTATCAATGGCCGAGTGGAATTTACTCTGCCCAGCGAAAGCGGAGGGGAACGGGTGAAACTCTGGCTTTCAGGTCCGCCGGGGGCCGATGGGGAGGAGTTATATTCCCTGGAAGACCTGAGAAGGGTAGTGGAGCAGGAAATTATTGCCCAGTATGGGGAGTTACCCAGGCCTGTGGCGGGGAGCAGTCGGTCGGGGAGGTAAAGGAAGGGGTTGACAACGGTTCACAATGTAGGATAATAATAATAACTACTCACGCCGGTTCAACATGATTGACCGGAATAAAAATACCGGTTAAAATTATGGGGGTGAATTGAGACGGA